>WRDE01000076.1 GCA_009783605.1 Oscillospiraceae bacterium | reverse complement strand
GTAAATCAAGACCCTTGGCGTCGGCGAACTTGATCCCGAACCAGCCGCCGTCGCTGCCGCCGGTGGACAGGGAGTCGAAGCCGTTGTAGCTGTCGTGGGCCATGCTGCCGTTTTTCACGTAAATGCCGGTGTCGCGGTCGGCGGCCGGGTTATACAGCGAGCCCCATTCGGCCGCTACCGCGCCGTCCACCGTGAAACGGATATAGCGGATGTACAGCTGCGCGTTGGTCGCGAACCCGAAATCCCGGTTGTTCCGGATGTTAAGCGGCATCGCCGTGTCGGATCCCTCATATAGCGTAACTAACCGCCAGCCCTCACCGCCGATTCCGGGCCATTCCGCGCCGAAAAGGGGATACCCGTCGTCGATATTTTTCCAGACATCATGGTAAGTCCCGTAATAATTCGGATAATCGTTATCGTACTGTACCTCGACTTTATAATCGTGGACGCCGGTGCCGATTCCGGCCATATGGGCGAATTGGAGGTTGATCCAGCTCCAGCCGCCCTTTGCATGAAGCGTCATAGCGCTGTCGCCGTCGGCCTCGCGGTCGGTGAATTCCCAATCGTAATTGCTGCTCCAGTTACAGATGGATATTTTGCCCGGATCCGAAGCCAGCGTACCCCAGGCAGCCGATACGCCGTTAATGACCACCTCGATCCCGCGGATATACAGCATCTCATCCAGATTGAAATGGAAAACCAGATCCGCCGCGCGGGATCGCAGGTTCACGCCGGGCAGCTCGACCGTGCCGAGGGTCCAGGCGCCGCCCATGAAGAAGTTGTCGTCGCCGCCGGCACCCTTGGCTGTCGCCCAGGAGGGCCGCCCCTCAAAGCCGTCGGTTTCGGCGAACCGGCCGCCGCCGGTATAGAACCGGCGGGCGCCGTTCCCGTGCTCCTGATAGAGCGACTCGTCGACGGCCGCTTGCTCGTCATTGTTATGTACGATCCGGAAGGTATTGACGGTAAAATCGAGGGTGTATCCCTCATATGCCGGATCGGTGATGGCGGGCAGGTTGAACCGGGCCTGGATAAGGCTGCCCCAGTCGATGGACCGCTCGGGATAGGGGTTGGTGGTCACGTCAAACGCCTCGGTGGGGCTGCCGTTCAAGGTGAACGGCGCTTTCGGCAGCGTATCGTCCGCCGCGGCCCAGGAGGGGTTATCCTCGATGATATCCGCCAGCGACAGGGTCAGGGTATTTTTGCCGTAGACAAATTCGGTGCTGTTGTTGAACTCCGCCGAATAGCGTTTTTCACCGTAACCGTTGCTGACGCCGTTGTCCCGCAGGTTAAAGCGCGGGTTGAGCGGCGGCAGCGCGGCGTACCCGGCCGGGCCGATATCCGTGCCGGTATAATCCCGGACGGCGAAATCGAAATCCACTTCAAAATATATCTCCGAACGGTCCAAACCCGCGTCCAACAGGTTTCCGCTCCCGTTTTGCAGCCATTGCCAATCGAAAATATTGTCGTTCCCGCCGGTCCCCCCGTACCGCGAGACGGTATACGGGGTGCTTCCGACCCAATCGGCGAGGATTTTTTTGGAAAACGGGGCCGGATCCCAGTCATACTGCGGGTCGTCGTAAGCCCGCAGCTGCCACCAGCCGCCGGCGGCAAAGGTGAAATAATCGAATTTCAACGAGATATCGTAATCGCCGTCGGCAAGGCCCATCGCCTCCTGGAATTTGGCGCTCAGCCAGGTATCCTTGCCGGATATGGCGGGGGAACCCCGAAATTCCGCCAGCGTCCGGGACATGTCCAGCCCCAGGGTGATCTGTGGCGGGCCCTGGACCGGCGGATCGCCGCCAATCTCCGCTTCCGCTGCGGCAGAGAAGGTGAAAAGGGAGGAGAGCGAAGTCAAAAGCAACGCCGCGGATAAAAGGAATGCCAGAAACCGTTTGTTCATAAAGGATGTCACGCCTTTCATTTTGTATACGGATAATTTTTTCGTTTTTATAAGGCAGCAGTATACAGTAAATGCTAAAAAAACGCAAGATAAATTTCACAGTTCTCACACAAGAAGCCGGCAAATATAAAAAAAACGCCCGCCAACCGAAACAGTCAACGGGCGGTAAGGATGTTATAAACGGTTATTTTCCTTCAGCCATTCTATCGTATCAATAAGCGTCTGCTTCATCGGCCTCGCAATGTACTCCAATTCCTTCGCCGCCTTCTCATGGCTGAAATTCGCGTTGGTATGCAGCGTATAAATAGAATATGCGGTAAACAGCGGCGGTCTTTTCAGGATTTTATAATAAAGCTCCGCCAACGGCGCGGTCAGCTTAACGAACCACAACGGCAGGATCCTGTTTATTTTCTTCTTCCCGGTTATCTCATGCAACAGGTTCAGCAGCTCGGGAACCTTGAAATACTGCCCCGAAAGGATATAGCACTCACCGCTCCGGCCCTTTTCGCAGCAGGATAAAATCCCGGCCGCCACATCCCGCACATCCACAAAATCATACCCGCCGCCCGTCCCGCTGGTCAGCCCGCCCTTGCAGTAATCAATCACCAACTGGGTGATATGGCCCCGGCCGAAATCCCCCGGCCCCACGATACCGGACGGGTGGATCACGCTGGCATGGCAGCCGCGCTTCGCGTAATTGAGGACGCATTGGGTCGCTTCGGCTTTTGTTTTGGCATACAGGCCGGTCACATCATCGGGGGAAAACCGGTCGATCTCTGTTATGGTTTCGTTCCCCGGCAATTCGGGAATGGCATGGACCGAGCTGATGTATATGAGCTTTTGGACACGATGTTTTTCGCAGAGTGAAACCATATTTTTTGTGCCGGTAACATTGACGTCATAGACCTTTTGATCGAATTTTGAGGCGATCGACACGATCCCCGCGCAATGAATCACCGTGACGGGCTGACTGGCGCAGCACCCGAACAGCTCCGTCAGGCTGTCAATGTCACATATATCGCCGGTAAATACCCGCACATATTCCCCCTGCGGCGGATGCTTTTCATCCGGCAGGCAGAGCGCGCAGACAGTTTTTCCCTGCCCGTTCAGTTCTTTGACAACAGCGCCGCCCAGATGCCCCGCGGCCCCGGTCACAATATAAATGGGTTCCGTCAAGCCGATACACCTCCCAAAAAGCCGTTTTCACAATAACAGTATAGCATATTTTGTCTGAAAAACAAGGGAATCGATCTTAAAATATGGCATTGACAAGCGCATAAAATAAAAAGTATAATGAAAACGGTAATAAAAATAATTGATACTATCAGGAGGATTCAAGATGAAACGGTGGACGATGCTGCGCGGAGCGATGGCGGTTATGGTGACAATGGCGATGCTGGCGGGGCTGGCCGGCATAATGCCGGCTGCGCTGGCGGAGGAACAGCCGGACACGGCATCCTTTCTTCCCGGCGACGTGGACGGCAACGGCGAAGTTCAGGTGACCGACGCGCGTCTGATCCTGCAATATTTGGTGGATAAAATAGAGCTGGAGCCGATCCAGTTGATCGCCGCCGATGTTGACGGCAACGGCGTGTCGATCTCCAGCGCGCGGTTGGTATTGCAGTATTTAGTAGGTAAAGTGAGCGGATTTCCGAACGCCTCGCGGCCGGAGGAACCCAAACCAGGCTACGTGCCGGCCAATAGCGTATTTGAGGCCGCACAGTATGATGACGCGGCGTTGGCCGGCAGCGCGGCGGCGAATGAGCTGGCGGCGGACTTCACGTCGTTCGGCGGCGTTTTCTTTGAGGGGGATCAGATGGTATATAAAGACATCGATTTCGGGGACGGGGCGTATACCGCGCTGATGATGCTGATTGCGGCGAACGCCGATTATTCGGCAGGGAAGATCGAGGTGTATGCGGATGAAATTCTGCCCGAAAACCTGATCGCCGCGGTAACCCCGCCGAAGGCGGCGAAGGATGAGAACGTATTCTATGAGTGCTACGCGCCGGTGGGACCGGTTTCGGGGCTGCATGACGTGATTCTGCGCTTCGCCGATGATATGGAGATCCATATCGACTTCTTTACTTTTTCGACCTATGACGGAACCGAGACGGCCGATCAAAAATATGACCGGATGCAGTGGTTCCGGGAGGCCCGGTTCGGCCAATTTATCCACTTCGGGCCATACGCGCTGCCGGGCGGCGTGTATAACGGGCAGAACGTCGGCACAAACGGCACCGAATGGATCATGCTGCTGCGGAATATTTCCAAGACGGCCTATGCGAACAATATCGCCGAGCCGTTCAACCCCGACGAATTCGACCCGGCGGAGATCGTCAGGCTCGCCAAAGCCGCCGGGCAAAAATACCTCGTCATCACCTCCAAGCATCACGACGGATTCTCGATGTTTGATACCCATGTACGCACCTTCCGTGATTATAAATTGAACGGATTCGGCGCTTATGAGGGGCCGGACATCCTGGCCGGGCTGGCCCGGGAGTGCAAAGAGCAGGATATCAAATTCTGCGTGTACTATTCCATTCCCGACTGGTACGACTACTCGCAGTACAACTGGGACTATATGCATCCCGGCATGAAGGACGAATACAAGACGCGGATGAAGGGACAGCTGCGGGAGCTGATCGAAAACTATGACCCGGCGCTGCTCTGGTTTGACGGCGGCGATAAAAACTGGTGGAGCGACGCCGACGGCATCGAGCTGTATAAATTTATCCGCACCCTGAGCCCCGGGATCATCTGCAACAACCGGTTGTCCTCCCAACACAATAGCCTGCTGGGCGACTACGGCACGCCGGAGCAGACCATCCCGTCGGGGGTACAGAACTACGAGTGGGAGAGCTGCATGACCATGAACGATTCCTGGGGGTACAAGTCGTACAGCAGCCCCTGGAAGAGCGCGGCCGAGCTGACAGGCAATTTGGTGGATATCGCGTCCAAAGGCGGCAACTACCTGCTGAACATCGGTCCCGACGGGAAGGGGCGGGTGCCGGAGCAGTCCGAAACGCGGCTGAAAAGCATAGGTGAATGGATGGGCATCTACGGCGAAGCCATCCACGGCACCGGCAAGTCTCCTTTCCTCGCCGTCCGGGAAGGGCATAAGATAACCGTTAAGGACGGGAGGATCTTTGTGTTCGTAAAGGATGTCCCGGCATCCGGCAAAATCACCATTCCAACGCCGGGCAATGAGATAGTGGGCGTCAGGGATATGAACGGCGGCGCGGCGCTGGCCTTTACCAAAAAAACATCGGATTTGGTCATTGATACGGCCGGGCTCACGGCCCATCCGTATTACAGCGTGATCCAAGTCGAGGTCGAGGGCTACCCCGAAGCGAAGGTGCATACCAACTACGCGCGGCAGGCGATTCAGGTGGTTGCGCCCAATGTCATTAACAATCAAAGCGAGTACAGCGGACAAAAAGCTGTCGACGGGGATCCGGGCACCCGCTGGGCGACGGGGTTCAACACCTCCGCCGCGACGCTGGAGCTGGTTTTCGCCGAGCCGGTGACGATAGATACCGCCTATCTGCTCCACTATGTGGGTACCAACAACTGGACCAAAGCTTTCCAAATTGAATATTGGAAGGACGGCGGCTGGGCAGTTGCCTATACCGGCGGCAATCCGGGCGAGGAGATATGGTGCGACTTCGACGCCTTCACCGCCGACAGGATCCGCCTGAACGTCACTGACACCCAAAATGTATCGGTTTGGGAGTTCCAGCTGTTCCGGATGCGGGATTAGGAAATCATAAGTTTTAGGGCGCTCCGGTTTTTATGCCGGAGCGCCCCTTTTTTGCGTTGATTTTTTTATTCCGCTCTTACCCTATACCTTCTCCGCTTATCAGTCAGCACCGTCCAGCCCATCGCGGTCAGCCGCGGCGTGACCGCGCATCGCCGTTGAAATAAATAATCAATAATGGATTGTATTTTGCCGGGAAATGAGTTAAAATAGTAAAAACCCGTGAGTTTGGCGGATGGATTGCAAAGAACCATCTCAAAAAGCCAAAAAAACATTGGTAACATGGCGTGCTTCCGTCAGAATTATTCAAGTCTAATGGATTCCATCTTTTGAGAAGGGGTGCAGATATGCAAAAAACCATATTTGTTGTAGACGATAACGACACAAATTTATCCAAGGCGAAGGAAGCGCTGAGAGCGCAGTACCGGGTGATGACGCTGCCCTCGGCGGCGAAGATGTTCGCGATGCTTGAAAAAGTAACGCCGGACTTGATTCTGTTAGACATTGAAATGCCGGAGATGAACGGCTATCAGGCGATGAGGCGCTTAAAAGGCGACGGACGTTTTTCGGGACTCCCGGTCATCTTTCTGACCTCAAAGACCGACGAGGGCAGCGAGCTGGAGGGCTTTGAGCTCGGCGCCGTGGATTATGTCGTGAAACCGTTCAGCACGCCGCTGCTGTTAAAACGCATCGAAAATCAACTCCTGATTGTCCAAAACGCAAAAGAGCTGGAAGAAGCCAGTATGGCCAAAAGCAGCTTTCTGGCCAACATGAGCCATGAGATCCGCACCCCGATGAACGCCATTATCGGTATGACGCATATCGGGAAATCCTCCGGCGATACCGAAAAAAAGGATTACGCTTTCGGGAAAATCGAAGCCGCCTCCACACACCTCCTCGGCGTTATCAACGATATTCTGGACGTTTCAAAGATTGAGGCCGGTAAATTTGAGCTATCCCCGACTGAATTCTACTTTGAAAATATGCTTCAGCGGGTGCTGACTATAAACACCTTCCGCATCGAGGAAAAGAAGCAGGTGCTGACGATAGACACCGACGCCGCTATCCCGAAAATGCTGCGCGGCGACGAACAGCGGCTGGCGCAGGTCATCACAAACCTGCTCTCCAACGCGGTAAAATTCACGCCCGAAAGAGGCTCTATAAAAATCAGCTCGCAGCTTTCGGATGAAGCCGACGGCGTCTGCACGATACAAATGCGGGTAACCGACTCCGGCATCGGCATCAGCCCGGAGCAGCAGGCCCGGCTGTTCTCCTCGTTCCAGCAGGCTGAGGCCGACACATCGCGTAAATTCGGCGGCACGGGATTGGGGTTGGTCATTTCCAAGAATATCGTGGAGATGATGGGCGGAAAGATTTGGATCGAGTCTGAACTGGGCAGCGGCGCAACCTTCGCGTTTACTATTCAGGCGACCCGGATCGAGGAAAAAGAAATCCCGGAGGATATGACCGCCGGAGACGCCGACATCCGGTTCGAGGGCTGCCGCGTATTGCTGGCAGAGGACGTGGATATCAACCGCGAGATCATGCAGGCGTTTCTGGAGCCGACGCTGATCGCGATAGATTTCGCGGAGGACGGCGAACAGGCCGTTGCCATGTTCCGGGCCGCGCCGGATACCTATGATATGATTTTAATGGATATGCAGATGCCGAAAATGGACGGGTATGAAGCGACGCGGGCCATCCGCGGCCTCGGTATCCCGCAGGCGGAAGCCGTTCCCATTGTGGCTATGACCGCTAATGTGTTTAAAGAGGATGTGGAACGCTGCATAGAGGCGGGCATGAACGCGCATGTGGGCAAACCGATCGTATTTGCCGAGGTGGCAGCCATTCTTAAGGAATATTTAGGTTAAAGCAAGTTATATCTATTGACAGGAGGGACCGTTATGGAACATGCACAGGAAAAGGATTATCAGACCATACTGGAACAGTTTGAGATGGTCTGGAACAACGTGGAAAGCGGCATTATGATCATCGATGCCGAAACCCGTGAGGTATTGGACGCCAATCCGGCTGCCGCCCGCATATACGGCGGGACAAAAGAGGAGATAATCGGGGAGATATGCTATACATTTTTCGGGCGGCATGAATGTCCGGTGCTGGATTTGCATCAGGATATCGACCGGACCGAATTCCAGTTTATCCGGGCGGACGGTACAACGATACCGATCTTAAAAACCGTGTCAAAAACCCAATATAACGGGCGCCCGGCATTGTTGGAGAGCTTTACCGATATATCGTATATAAAAGAAAATGAGGAAAAAAACCGGATACTGGAAACAAACGAATTCGTGAGGATCATGTTTGACACGACTCCTTTATGCGCGCATTTATGGAACAAGAATTTTGAAATGATCGATTGCAACAGGGAAGCCGTTAACATGTTTAAAATGTCCGGCAAAAAGGAATATTTACAAAAGCTACATATGCTTACACCGGAATTTCAACCCGATGGAAGCAACTCAAAGGAAAAACAGCGTGCCTGTCTGAAAAAGGCTTTTGAAGAAGGTTATCAATGCTTTGAATGGATGCGTCAGACAGTAGACGGGGAACCGTTTCCGACTGAGGTCACGCTGGTTCGGGTGGACTACAAGGGCGAAAGCCATGTTGCCGCGTATTCGCGGGATCTGCGGGAACAAAAACGGATGATGCAGGAGAT
>WRDE01000075.1 GCA_009783605.1 Oscillospiraceae bacterium | reverse complement strand
TTGGGCGAATCATTCTCGCAGATTGTATAAAGATGTGGAAATCAAAACAGAACATGAGGAGAATATCTTTATGATTTCACATTTACACACACTGCTTAGGCGTTACTGAATACAGGTTCTAAGTTATCTATCTGATTTTAGGCGGTATCTTGTTAGGTGGGACAGTTGAAAGTTTTATCTTTGCGGGTATTTTGCATATCTTACTTGTGATACTTTCACTTTCCCAAATAGCGGAAAAACTGTTGAGGTTCTTAAATGGTATTAGGAAATTGGAAACAAACGAGGAAAAGGAATATTTGAATCCGATTTTTAAGGAAGTAATCAATACAACTGAAAAGCAATTAAAGGGAAAAAATTCATGGCTACATAAAATAGATATTTGCGTCATAGATCAAATGAGCGTGAACGCTTGCGCAATCGGGAGCCGGACAATAGCAGTTACTAAGGGAGCAATGAAAGCGTTTAGCAACGAACAATTGAAAGGTGTTATCGCCCATGAGTTAAATCTAAATTGATTTATCCGTTTTTGTGAAAATGAAGTGTCTTTTTTCGGTAAATTTCTTTGCAGAGTAACTTCTATAGCGTTTCGGTTTATTAATGAAAACTTATTGGCTAATAAATTTTATCGAATCTAAATTAGTAAAAAGGAAAACAAGACATATAAGTAGATAAATTATAAACAATATGTATAACCAATCTGTATCACGTTTTAATTGTTGTTCTAAAAAGCAATAAATTGATATGAGAAATCCAAGAAAAAAGGTAAGCAAAATAAATATAATAAAAAATTGTAAATAAGAAGAAAGTGATAAATTTAATATCCAATAAACAATAATATAAAATAAAGAAGGGGGTAAAACAAAAAATATAGGAAAAATTTCAATTGGTTCTTCTTTTGAATCAGACAAAATATCATATAAATATCCTATTATTAGTATAATATAAATGATAATCTCAAAGACAGATAATGATTTATTAAGAAGAACCGTTGATAATTCTAATGCTATAATACAAATCCACCAAAACATATTTCCTATAGGATAAGGTTTATCTTTATAATGAAGTCTAATTTTTTCTTGTCTCTTTTTCAATTCAACCATTGATTTTATAGATTTTATGCTAACTATAATAAGAAATAGAATAATAAAGAGAAAAGCAATACAATAATATATTTCAAAAGAATCAAACTTTGTTTTTAACCAATTGCCAATTAAACTTAATTTCATATCAAATATTTTGAAAAATATTTCAATCGTAGCATATAAAAGCATAATAACAGCAGAAATTCCACTGATAATAATAATATTATTATTACTCTTTCCTCTTTTTTCTTCTTTTTCTTCCATGATGATAAATTCCTATCCTTATTTATAAAAAGTTTACATATCTCGGACAAAGTGTTATAATTTTATTGTAAGTGAGGATGATAATAATGGAAATGGAACAAGAACAAAATGGCCTTGAGGTTACGGGACATGTTAAGAGCAAAGCGAATACTTTTTTTAATGTTTTAAGTATAGTTACATTAGGGATTAGTGCATTAGGAATAGCGTTGGATATAATTAATAAAGAAACAATAAGCACAACGTTTGTTTATACGGGAATTGGTAGTTTAGCAGCTCTTATTTGTAGAAAGGCAAATAATTCTGCCGAATCAAATAAAGAGGATGGGAAATGACGTGGCCGGAAATTGAATTCTCCTTTACTTTTTATAAATTTTTGTGGTATACTAACATATATATTATTTGTGAAAAGGAAAAAGTCTTGAAAAGCTGGATCAAAAAATTGGCTTTCCTGTTCCCGCTGATTGCGGCGATGTTATTATATATCCTGCTGCCCCATTTCCCGAAAACCACCGAAACGCTGTTTTCGCGGGGGATTTTCCGGGTCATATCGGTGCCGTTGGGCTGGTTGGTTTCGTGGCTGCCGCTGTCGCTGACCGAACTGGCGGTGTTCGTTGGAATCGGATTTGTGTTGGTCAGCATAGTGATATTAATTATCAAATTGATCCGCCGCAGCGACCGGGTGATTGTCCTCGGCCGGGTGGGGCGGTTCTGCGGCTGGGTGCTGGGCGCGGCGGCGCTGATGTATATGCTCTGCCACGGCGCCAATTTTTACCGGCTGCCGGCGGCGCAGCTGATGGAACTGCCGACCGGGACGGTATCGCCGGAGCGGCTGCAGGAGATCTGCTTGGATCTGGCCGAAAAAGCCAACGCCGCCCGGTTGGAGGTTGCCGAGGACGAAAACGGCCGCATGGCCCTTTCCAAAACCGTGTCCGCCACCTTGCGGGACGCGGGCGGCGGCTACCGGGCGATAGATGGCGAATACCCCTTCCTCTGGGGCGCCGTCGGCCGCGCCAAGCCGGTGCAGTTGTCCCATTACTGGTCCTATACCGGCATCACCGGCATGTATTTCCCCTTCCTCTGCGAAGCCAACGTCAACATCGACCAGCCCCACAGTGACCTGCCGATGTGCGCCTCCCATGAGCTGGCCCACACCCGCGGCTTCGCCCGGGAGGACGAGTGCAACTTCTTCGGCTGGTTAGCCTGTATCCACAGCCCGTCGGCGGATTACCGCTATTCCGGCTGGCTCGACGCCTATGTCCGCTGTACCAACGCGCTGTCGGACTATGATGCCGAGCTGGCCGGAGAGGTGATGGCCCGGGCGTCGGCCGGCGTCAACCGCGACCTGCGGGGCCGGTACGAATACTGGCAGCCGTTCTTTGAAGCCTTCGGCGGCAAGGTGATGCAGGCCGCCGACGATATCAACGACGCCTTTATCCAGTCGCAGGGGGTCGAGGAGGGGCTTTTGAGCTATGATATGGTGGTGGGGTTGATTGTGGGATACTATGAGAAGAATGCTTAATTCTTAATGCTGAATGCTTAATGAAAGGATGCAATAACTAAGCATTCAGCATTAAGAATTAAGCATCATCCGAAAGGGGTTGCCATATGCACCACCATCTGCAACGTACCTGGGCTGACATCGATCTCGACGCGGTGACCCACAACTACCGCGAGATTGAGCGGCATATTGATCCGGCTTGCCGTATTTTGGCGGTGATCAAGGCCAATGGTTATGGCCACGGCATTGAAGGGGTGGCTCGGGCGCTGTCGGACGCCGGCGCCGGCTGGTTTGCCGTATCGAATCTGGAGGAGGCGGTACAGCTGCGCCGGCAGGGGATGGCGCAGCGGATTTTGATCCTCTCCCACACCCCGCCGGAGGAGGCCGGGCGGCTGGCGGAATTTGACGTCACCACGGCGGTGGTGGATCTCCCCCATGCCCGGGCGCTGTCGGCCGAAGCCGGTCGGCTCGGCGTGTCGCTGACGGTACATATCAAGATAGATACCGGCATGGGCCGGGTGGGCTGCGTGGACGCGGAGCAGACCGCGGCGATCTGTGAGCTGCCCAACCTGCATTTTGAGGGGATATTCACCCATTTTGCCACCGCCGACATGCCGGATGACAGCGGCTTTATTGAATTACAATTCAACCGGTTCATGGAAATTGTTGAAACATTAAAAAACCGCGGCATCACCTTTCTGATCCGCCACTGCTGCAATTCCGCCGCCGCCATCCGCCGCCCGGAGATGCATTTGGATATGATCCGCCCCGGCATCATCCTCTACGGCTGTCCGCCCGACCGGTGGATGGCGGGTATATGGGACCTGCGGCCGGTGATGGCGGTCAAAACCGCCGTTATCCAGGTCAAAAAATTGGGAGAAAATGAATCGGTGGGTTACGGCCGCACTTTTTCCGCCGATAAGCCCATATTGGTAGCCACCGTACCCATCGGATACGCCGACGGGTATCCCCGCGCCGCCGGCAACCGCGCTTTTATGTTAGTCAACGGCCGTCCCGCGCCGGTTATCGGCCGGGTCTGCATGGACCAGTGTATGTTAGACGTCACCGGCATCCCGAACGTGAAACAGGGTACCGTCGCGGTCGTTTTCGGCGCGGACAGCCTGCCGGCCGAACAGTTGGCCGAATGGGACGGCACCATTTCCTATGAAACCCTCTGCAAAATCGGCAAGCGGGTCCCGCGGGTGTTCCGGCGGGGCGGGGAGATTGTGGATGTGGTCACAATGCTTAATTCTTAAATGCTGAAAGCTGAATGAAAGGTTGCCACAATTCAGCATTAAGCATTCAGCATTAAGAATTCTATATAAAAGGAGCGTACAAATCATGTATAAACCCGAACATCCCAGACCCGACCGGTTCCGTCCGCGCTGGCTGAACCTCAACGGCGAGTGGCAGTTTACCATCGACAGCGGCTGCTCCGGTAAGGAGCGAAAATTGCATGAACGGGGTATATTTACCGGCAAAATCGAGGTGCCGTTCGTACCGGAGAGCAAACTGTCCGGCATCGGTTATCAGGATTTTATCAAATCCGTCTGGTACCGGCGGGAGATCGAAATCCCCGCTGATTGGCAGGGTGGACGGGTGCTGCTGCACTTCGGCGCGGTGGATTATCTGGCCGAGGTATGGGTCAACGGCGTGTCGGCCGGCACCCACAAAGGCGGGTATACGCCGTTTGTGTTCGACATCTCCGTTCTGTTGAATTCCGACAAAAATATACTTACGGTAAATACTTACGACGATGTGCTCGACCCGATGCAGCCTTCGGGCAAGCAGTGCGACCGATACTACAACCACGGCTGTCACTACACCCGCTGTACCGGCATCTGGCAGACGGTGTGGTTAGAGTGGGTGCCGGAGTTGTACATCACCGATTTTAAGCTGACGCCGGATGTGGACAACGGGCGGCTGTTTATCAGCGCTGCGCTCAACCAATATGCCGGAGGACAAATGTTTACCGCCGTTGCGTCGTTAGACGGGGAATTTTCGGCTGAATGCGTTGCTATTGCAACCGGCAAAACTGTTTCAGCGGTGCTGGATCTGCCGGGCGCAAAATTATGGAATCCTTCCGCTGCGGCGGGAACCGGCGCACCGGTGCTGTATGATTTGAAGTTAAAAATAGGCGATGATGAAGTCGCCACCTATTTCGGGATGCGGAAGATCGAGATCAACGGCTTCGCCATTGAGATCAACGGCAGACCGGTATTCCAGCGGTTGGTGCTGGATCAGGGATATTATCCTGACGGTATATATACTGCCAAAGACGACGAGGAAATCAAACGCGACATCGTGCTGGCGATGGAAGCCGGATTCAACGGCGCGCGGATGCATATGAAGGTGTTCGAACCGCGTTATCTCTATTGGGCCGACCGGCTGGGGTATATGGTGTGGGGCGAATATCCCAACTGGGGATTGGACGAACGGGATGAGCGGGCGCTGCTGCATATGCTGCCGGAGTGGATTGAGGCGGTCAAGCGGGATTACAACCACCCGGCCGTGGTCGGCTGGTGCCCCTTCAACGAGACCCGCCCCGAACGGGCGGCGGATATTTTTAAATCTGTTTATCAAACCACAAGATTATACGACGCGATGCGCCCGATCATCGACACCTCGGGCTATGTCCACGCGGTCACCGATATCTACGATGTGCACGATTACGAGCAGAATATCGACATCTTCCGGGAGCGGTACGCCAAGGTCGCCGACGGGTCACATATCTGGCTCAACCGGCCGGATATTGAAAAATACGAGGGGCAGCCGTATTTCGTATCGGAATTTGGCGGCCCCTGGAGAAACATCGACGGCGGCGAGGATGGCTGGGGCTACGGCCAGGCGCCGAGGGATGAGGAAGAATTTTACGCCCGGTATCAGGGCTGGGTCGACGCGCTGCTGGACAACCCCCGGATCTGCGCGTTCTGCTTCACCCAGATCACCGACGTGATGCAGGAGAAGAACGGCATGTATACCTTCCGCCGGGAGCCCAAGTATGATATGGCGCGGGTGCGGGCGATCAACGAGAAGAAAGCGGCGGTTGAAAAGGAATAAAATTTGGGAGGTCATAGTATGCCTGAAAAAATCAAACAAAAAATCGAGGATGTTATTAGCAGTACGCTCCGCGGTGACGTTTTGAAAAATGCGTTGGATTTTATATCCTGGTTGAAAGAAAACAAGATGAACCCTTCATGGATCTCGATAAATTCCTGGAAAATCAGATATAAGAACAAGGGTATCGGCAATATACGGATATACAGCGAATCGGTCAACCACAAATTGCCAATAGATTCATGGAACCTTGCTTCTGTGGATCTTGACCATAACGCTGCGGATGATATATTTGACAATAAATTCAAAGAAATTATTTGGAGCAATGTGAGACACTGCGTTGGCTGCGGTAAATGCGCCCCGGGTAAGGATAAGGTTATATTTGGGAAAGAGTTTAGCGGCGTATGCTGCATTTGGCTATCCATAGTCAACCCCGATATGAAAACGCTGGCGTGCGTGAAAATGTTGATCGAACATAGAAAAGCCGCCATTTCTAATCAGACAGCATAATCATTTCTACGTTATATCAATCTAAGGAGCATTCATATGGATACACAACATATCCAATCCCTCATCTACGATCTGCTCGCCGCCATCGGCGAGGATCCCGACCGGGAGGGGCTGCGGGAGACACCGCGGCGGGTGGCGGAGATGTACGCCGAGGTGTTCGCCGGTATCACCGAGGATCCGGCGAAGCATGTCAAAATCTTCACCGAGCTGCACAACGACGGGATGGTGACGGTGCGGGATATCCCGCTCTATTCCATGTGTGAGCACCATCTGATGCCGTTCACCGGGGTGGCGCATATCGCCTATATCCCCCGGAACGGGCGGGTGATCGGGCTGTCAAAGCTGGCACGAATCGTCGACTGCTTCGCCCGCCGCCCCCAATTGCAGGAGCGGCTGACCTCCCAGATAGCCGATTTCATCGAATCCGCCCTCAACCCGCAGGGGGTGGCGGTCATCATTGAGGCGGAGCATCTCTGTATGACCATGCGGGGCGCCCGGGCCGCCGGTTCGCGCACCCAGACGTCGGCGCTGCGGGGGCTGATGCGGTCGGATGTCCGGACCCGGAGCGAGACGCTGGCGCTGTTGACGGGGAAATAGGATGCTTGTAATTTGTGGGAATCTGTCGTATAATGCTTCCGTCATGGTTATGGCGGGAGTGTTTTTCTGTGGGGGAATAGTATGAAGAAGAGTGTACCGTATGGACTGCGGTTCATGGCCTTGATGTTTTTAGCGGTTTCTACCGCTATGTTTGTGTGGTGTTTTCTGGGGGTGCAACGGCTCAGTGATGCTCAGCAGACCGCTCCGGCCGTCTTAAAGTGGGATCCCAGTTCCGGTACATATGAATATCAACTGGAGCCGAAGATACGTGAGATTATACGGGCAGAATACGCCGTCTATCAGAGCGAGCTGAGCAGGATGCTCACCTTTATGGGAACCTTTCTGGCCGTGATGTCGATCGGCGCGCCGATTATGAGCTACACATTTGTACAGCGGGAACATGTGCAGGAATTGAAGAAGCAATTGGATATCGCGGAAAAAAACGCGGACGCCGCGCAGGCTGCGACGGAGGCGGCACAGGCCGCCGCGGAGAAGCTGATAGCGGATGCGGATCAACAGTTCAAACAGGCATTGGAATCGCAAAAGCAGGAATATATTCAGTTGCGGGAAGGTATCACTAATCAATGGCAGGATTTGTCCAATGCGATCGCACAGATACAGGCAAGGCAAGACCGCCCCGCCCCGGCGGACGCCAGTGAAGAAAGAATTCCCGAACCCGAAAGAGCTACAGCAATAACAATCCGTCCCATCAGCGATTCGAATGTAGATCGGGCGGATGCGTTGTATAAGTTGGCAACGATGACGATGGTACCTAGAGATCAAAGAACGCTGATAAACGAAGCTATTGAGTTAAATCCCAATAATGCCATGTTTTATGTCTTTAAGGGAAAAAATGCTTTTAAAAATGGTTTTGATATTCGGATATATGATGATAAAGATTATATCAAAAATTATTTTGGAAAAATTATTGATGTTTTTAATAAGGCAGAAAAACTGGGTTCCACTGATGGTGATATGTATTTTTATAGAGCTATGTCCTATTGGAATATAGGTCAATATGATAATGCTTTATCTGATTTTATAAATGCTAAAAAAATAACATCTTTGAACGCTTTTGATAAGGACATCGGTAAATGCTTATACAAACTTAAACGTTATCCGGAAGCATTGGAATATGCCAATCAAGTGGTTGAATACGATGATTTATGGGTGTTCTCTCCATATGAATTTCGTGCCGACGTTTACGAAGCAATGGCAGAAGAAGAAAACGATCCATCCCAAGCGGCGAAATACCGCGAACTCGCCGAAGCAGACCGCAAAAAAGCAGAAGAACTAAAAAAGCAGATTTCGCCTAATTTCCGGGCAAACTAATCCCCACGAGTTACATC
>WRDE01000074.1 GCA_009783605.1 Oscillospiraceae bacterium | reverse complement strand
TACCGCTCAACCCCTCCCGGCCCGTTGGAGCGGCAGATGATCCACCCGTCGGCGCCGGGGTTGATCCAAAAATATTCCACCTCCACCGTCACATCACGGTCCAATGGCCCCACCACCGAAGACGGCACATTGTTCACCGCCAGCCAGCCGCAGTCGGGGAATTTGACGCAGTTATATGCCAGCGACGGCAGCGACGCCGGATTTTCGGCTGTCTGATGACGGGACACTATGCTCACTCCGTTCGCAAATTGATAATGGAAAATGGAAAATTAATAATTAACGCATTCTTTTTGTGATCATATATTTTTATTTTAACATACCTTTATATCCATTTTCAAGACATTTCCAAAAAAATGTCAGAAACCTGCGATTTTTTATCCTTATCGGGCAAGACAAACGAATTTGTATCTGGTATACTGTATGTTATATATTATCCACTATCCACTATCCACTAATCACTAAAGAAAGGAACATGAACCATGAAACGTACCATTTCCCTGTTGGCGACGGTCGCCATCGTGATCACCGTTCTGGGCGTCGGCGGTCTTTTTGACAGTCCTGCGGCGGTCAATGTCGCCGCGGCCGGCGAGCCGTTTCTGGATGTCACCCGCTCCTTTGAGGAACGGGCGGCCGATCTGGTATCCCGCATGACACAGACGCAAAAATACGCGCAGTTCGGCTCCAACAACCCCTCGCTCACGGTCGCCGGTTATAGCATCCGGGGCTACGACTATTGGAGCGAGGCGCTACACGGCGTCGCCCGGCAGGGGCGCGCCACCTCCTTCCCCTATTCCATCGCGATGGCCGCCACCTGGGATCCGGAGCTGGTGCTGGCAATGAACGAGGCCACCGCCAATGAGGCCCGGGGCAAAAACAACCAGAATAACGGCAATTTCCAGGGCCGGGGGCTCAATTACTTCTCCCCCACCATCAACCTCGCCCGTGACCCCCGCTGGGGCCGCACCCATGAGAGCTACAGCGAGGATCCCTATCTGACCGCCATCATCGGCCAGGCCTTCGTTTCAGGCTTCCAAGGAGACGACGAGCGGTATGAGAAGGTCAACGCCACCATCAAGCATTACGCGGCCAACAACTCCGAGTGGGACCGCCATACCGGCTCGGCCGATATGGACAACCGCACCCTGCTGGAGTTCTATACCCGCGCCTTCAAGGACGTGCTGCTGAACGTCCCGCGCACCGGCTCGGTAATGACCTCTTACAACCGCGTCAACAATATCCCGTCATCCGCCAACCCCTACTTAGTGGATGAACTGCTGCGCCGGCGCTGGGGCTTCGGCGGCTTCGTCGTCTCCGACTGCGGCGCCATCGAGCAGGTTTATCTGGCGGGCAACCACGGCAACCTCTGGCGGCCGCGGGAGGAGTACAGCGCCGCATACCTCGCCACCCTCCCCAAGGACATTTCGGCTTATACCAACACCAACGGCCGGCTCACCCCCACCGGCGGTTCCGCCCTGTCACTGCTGGCCGGCACCGATTTGAACTGCGGTCCCGCCTATGTCACAAACGGCGGTATCCGCAACGCCTTTGAGGCCGGGCTGATCACCCAGGGCGATATCGACGTGGCGCTGGTTCGTGTTTTCACCTCCCGTTTCCGGACCGGTGAATTCGATCCCAAAGAGATGGTTCCGTACCGTCAGCCGGCCTATTATGAGAACGCCCAACTTGAAAACGCCGCCTATAAGCAGCTGGCGGAGGATTCCTCCGACCAGGCTATCGTGCTGCTGAAAAATGAACCGGCCGCCGGCGGAACCGCCCCGATCCTGCCGCTGGACAAATCCAAGAAAAATGTGGTCATGGTGGGCGATATCGCCAATATGAATATCCTCGGCGACTATTCCGGTTCCCCCTCCGCCGCCAACCTCAGCACCCCGATGCAGGGGGTTGAGCGGATGATCGGCGTCAAGCCGTACCTGATCCAGTCGGAAAATCTTTCAGAAAAACAATATGTCTGCAACTCCGGCGTCCTCCGGCTGAGAACCGCCACCAATTCCACCCTGCGGACGATCCAGTCCAGCGCCAGCTCGGAGCATACCGGCTGCCGGTTGGAAACCTCGACCAACATCGGCTATATCTCGCCGGGCGCCTCGATGGTCTATAAAAATCTGAACCTCTTTGAGGCCACCCAGCTGACCTTCGCGACCTCCGGCAACGCCGAACAGTGCAGCCACGGTCTCATCGAGTTCCATCTCGGATCCCTCGGCGGCCCGCTGCTCACCACCGTCACCTCGGCGGCTACCAGCGGCTGGAGCAGCTATGTGGACCGGGCCGGCGTTTTCACCGAGGAAGCCCTCGAGATCATCGCCGAAAATCCCACGCAGGACGTCTGGGTCATCTTCAACCCCACCCTCAGCGTCGCGACCCTCTCCCCGGAACAGTTGGATAAGGTCAAAACCGCCGATTACGTCATCGCCTGCGTCGGCACCTTTGAGGGCGACTCCCACGAAAACAACGACCGCCAGTCGGTGACGATGCTCCGGGGCCAGGAGCCGTTGGTCGAAGCGCTGTCGGCGCTGAACCCCAACATCGTCGTCTATATCCAGGCGGTCAACATGGTCAAGATCGAATCCTTCAAGGACAAGGTCCCCGCCATCCTCTGGACCTGCTATAACGGCCAGGCGCAGGGCAACGCGATGGCGCGGGTGCTCTACGGCGAACGCAACCCCGGCGCCAAGCTGCCCTTCACCTGGTATTCGGATGAAAAACAATTGCCGGCCATCTCGGATTACGCCATCCGGCCGATCGAGAGGACCACCGGAACCGGCGCCAGCGCGGTCACCGCCATGACCAACGGCCGCACCTATCAGTATTTCCACGGCGACGTCACCTTCCCCTTCGGCTTCGGCCTCACCTACACCACCTTCGCCTATTCCAACATGGGTATCAGCGCCGCCGCCGTCACCCCTAACGATACAGTCACCGTGACGGTGGATGTTGAGAATACCGGCGATATGGACGGCGCCGAAATCGTGCAGCTGTACGCCGTCGCGCCGGAGCACGACGGACTCGAGCGCCCGTTCCGGCAGCTGCGGGGCTTCTCCAAGGTCAATCTGGCCGCCGGCGAGAAAAAGACCGTCACCATCGAGCTGGACATGTCCGAGCTGTACTTCTACAATGAAGCCGGCGCCGTCGTGTACGATCCGGGTGAATATACCATTGAGATCGGCGCCTCCTCGGACGATATCAAGTTCACCAAAACCCTGACCCTGTCGGGCGAGCGCAATCTGACGCTGCAGACGGTCTCCGCCGCGCCCGGCGCGGTGGTGCTCAACAGCAGCGGCGGTTCGGTCAAAGCCAATCTGAGCGCGGTGCTGGTTGACGACACCTTCCTGGATCTCTCGGACGAAGATGTGACCGTCGTCTATGCCAGCAGCGCCCACAGTATCGCCACGGTAGACGCCAACGGCACCGTTACCGCCAAATCCCCCGGCGTCTGCACCATCTCCGGCACCGTATTCTACAACGGCTCGGTCATGTCCGCCACCTTCCCGCTGGTAATCCAGGGAACCGCCGCCCCGGCGATCACCCTGACCGATATCGCGGTCACCGCCCAGCCGGTCAACAAATCCTATATTTCCGGACAAAAATTCGACTCCAAAGGCATGATCGTCACCGCCACATACAACGACGGGTTTTCGGCTCCGGTCGCGGGATACACCGTATCGCCGGCCGGCGGGCTGACTGTCGGCACCACCGAGGTCACCGTCTCCTTCACCGAGGGCGGCGTGACAAAAACAGCGAAAGTCACCGGCATCACCGTTGAGCCGAATACATTGGATAAGATCACCGTCACCAGACCGCCGGCCAAAACATCCTATATCGCCGGGCAGGCATTCGACCCCGCCGGGATCGTTGTCACCGCTTCCTACATCAACGGCGTCAGCATGCCGGTCACCGATCTGGCTTTCTCCCCGGCCGGGCCGTTGGCTGCCGGCACCACCGAAATCACGGTGTCTTACACCGATAACGGCATAACCAAAACAGCGGCGGTCGCCGTCACCGTTATCGAAAAGGCGTCGGTAAAGATCGAGGTATTGACCCCGCCGGCAAAGACGGCCTATAAAGCGGGCGAAACCTTTGATTCCGCCGGCCTGACCCTGTCTCTCGTGTTTAACGACGATTCAAAAGAGACGGTCAGCGCCGGATTCACCGTCTCCCCAGACGGCAAATTGACTGCCGAAGACGATAAGGTTACCGTCAGCTACGGCGGCCATGAGGTCGATATCGCCATCACCGTAGTTTATAAAGCGCCCCTCGGCGTCGTCAGCGGCGGCGAGCAGCTCAGAATCGACGACGCTCGGATGGTGCTGCAGTATCTGGTGGATAAAATCATCTTTGACGAAGATCAGCTGGATCGGGCCGACGTGGACGGAGTCGGCGGCGTCACTATCTCCGACGCGCGGCTGATCCTGCAGATGCTGGTCGGAAAAATCACCGAATTCCCGCGTAAAGAGGATTGATAGCAGCCCGTTCGGCTACTTATCCGAAAAAAATCCGCCGCCGCCGGTTTTCTGCCGGCAGCGGCGGATTTTTCTCCGCTTTTGTCCGTTTTCTGCTATTTTTTATCGTTATAGAGCAAGACAAACCGGAATTTATGTGATATACTGATATAATCTATAAATAATCACTCTCCGCTAATCACTAATCACTAACCAAGAAAGGATGTATCCCATGAAACGCACCGTCTCTCTGCTGGCGGCAGCCGCTCTGATCGTCACGGTTTTGAGTATCGGCAATCTCGGCGTCAGTCCCCCCGCGGTCAATGTTTCCGCCGCCGATGATATCCCGTTCTATTTAGACACCTCTTTAACCTTCGAGGAACGGGCGGCCCATTTAGTCTCGCTGATGACATTGGATGAGAAGCTCGGCGTGCTGCGCCCGGAGGGCCAGTCCAGCTCCGGCGGCCAGTTCGGCTCCAACAACGCCGCTGTCTCCCGTCTCGGCGTCCGGGGCTTTGACTACTGGAGCGAGGCGCTCCACGGCGTCGCCCGGCAGGGGCGCGCCACCTCCTTCCCCTATTCCCTCGCGATGGCCGCCACCTGGGACCCGGATCTGGTGCTGGCGATGAATGAAGCCACCGCCGATGAGGCCCGGGGCAAAAACAACCGGGACGACGGCAACTTCCAGGGCCGGGGGCTCAACTACTTCTCCCCCACCATGAACCTGGCCCGGGACCCCCGCTGGGGCCGTACCCATGAGAGCTACAGCGAAGACCCCTATCTGACCGGTATCATCGGCCAGGCCTTTGTCGCCGGCTTCCAGGGGGACGACGAGCGGTATGAAAAGGTCAACGCCACCATCAAACATTACGCGGCCAACAACTCCGAATGGGACCGCCATACCGGTTCGGCCGATATGGACGTCCGCACCCTGCTGGAATTCTATACCCGGGCCTTCAAGGATGTCCTGCTGAACGTCCCGCGCACCGGTTCGGTGATGAGCGCCTATAACCGGGTCAACAACATCCCCTGCTCGGCCAGCTACTTCCTGTTGGACGAGCTGCTGCGCCAGCGCTGGGGCTTCGGCGGCTTCGTCGTTTCCGACTGCGGCGCCATCGAGCAGGTTTTCTTGGAGGGGAACCACGGCAACAGATGGAAGCCGGCCGAGGAATACAGCGCCGCCTATCTCGCCTCGCTACCCAAAAATATCGCGGCATATACCATTGCCGGCGGCAGCCGCGACGGCCGGCTCACCCCCGCCGGCGGCTCGGCGCTGAGTCTGCTGGCCGGCACCGACCTGTGCTGCGGCGACGCCTATCCCAGTCATCTGCGCCGGGCCCTTGCCAACGGGCTGATCACCGAAGGGGATGTGGACGTGGCGCTGACCCGTGTCTTCACCTCCCGCTTTAAGACCGGCGAATTCGATCCCAAGGAGATGGTCCCCTACCGCGCCCCGGAATACTATGAGAGCGCGCAGCTCGAATCTCCCGCCCATAAGCAGCTGGCGGAGGATTCCTCGGATCAGGCCATTGTCCTGTTGAAAAATGAGAGCGCCGCCGGCCAGTCCGCTCCGATTTTACCGTTGGATAAATCCAAAAAGGTGGTGATGGTCGGCGAGATCGCCAACCATGTCTTCCTCGGCGACTATTCCGGTTCCCCCTCCGCCGCCAACCTGAGCACCCCGGCACAGGGGGTCAAAACCGTCACCGGAAAGGATCCCTATGTAGTCGCCTACGACTTTATCGGCGACAGATCCTTTGTCTGCAACTCGCGGGAGCTGCAGATCAAGAGCGCCTCGGATGCCGTTCTCCGGACCATTCAGCCCAGCTCCGCCACCGAGCTGGATTCCTGCCGGAGTGAAGGGGGCAGCATCGGGTTTATCACCCCCGGCGCTTCGCTGAAATATGCCGGCGTCAACCTCTCGGGCGCCACCCAACTCACCTTCTTTACCTCCGGCAGCTCCAGCGACAGCCACCACGGCCCGATCGAATTCCGCCTCGGCAGCCTCAACGGGCCGGTGCTCACCACCGTCATCTCGGCAACCACCGCCAACTGGAGCACCTATGCCGGCCGGGACGGCGCATTTACCGCGGAAGCCCTCGCGCTGATCGCGCAGAATCCGACCCAGGACGTGTATGTCCTCTACAATCCCACCGTCCGCGCCGGCGTCATCACCGAAGCGCAGAAAACCGAGATCCGCAACGCCGATTATGTCATCGCCTGTATCGGCAATTTCGAGGGGGATTCCCACGAGAACAACGACCGGTCCTCCACCGCGCTGCCCCGCTCACAGGGTCCGTTGGTCGATTTTCTGCTGACGCTGAACCCGAATGTGGTGGTCTATATCCAGTCGGTCAACATGGTGGATATCGAATCCTTCAAGGACAACGCGCCGGCCATCCTCTGGACCTGCTATAACGGCTAGGCCCAGGGCAACGCGATGGCGCGGGTGCTCTTCGGCGACCGCAACCCCTGCGCCAAGCTGCCGTTCACCTGGTATGCGGATGAAAAACAGCTGCCGCCGATCGCCGATTATAACATCCGCCCCACCGAAAAAACCGGCGGCGGGTTCACCAACGGGCGCACCTATCAGTATTTCCACGGCGACGTCAGCTTCCCCTTCGGTTTCGGCCTCAGCTATACCACTTTCGCGTATTCCAATATGCAGATCAGCAGCAAGGCGGTCACCCCCAACGATACAGTCGCCGTGACGGTGGACGTCCAGAACACCGGGATCAAAGCCGGCGCTGAAATCGTGCAGCTGTACGCTTCGGCTCCGAACCATGACGGGCTTGACCGGCCATTCCGGCAGCTGCGCGGTTTTGCCAAGGTCAATCTCACCCCCGGCGAGAAAAAGACCGTTTCGATCCCGCTGGATCTGTCCGAACTCTATTTCTACAACAACGACGGCAAGGTCATCTACGATCCGGGCGAATATATCATCGAGTTGGCCGCCGCCTCGGACGATATCCGCCTGACTGATAAAATCACCCTGTCCGGCGCCCGCAATCTGACGCTGCAGTCGGTGTCCGCCCATCCCGGCGCGACGGTGCTGTATGTCGATCCCGACGATCCGACCGATCCTAACCGCCCGGTTACCCTCACCGCCGATGTGTCCGCCGTGCTGGTTGACGACACCTTCCTCAATCTCTCGGGGAGCGGCGTACAGGTGACCTACAACAGCAGCGATCCCGCAATTGCTTCGGTGGACGGACACGGGTTGGTTACCGGCCTGTCCTTCGGCGTCTGCACCATCACCGCCACCGTCACCTATAACAATTCCACCAAGTCGACCTCCTTCCCCATCGTGGTCAAGCCAACCATGAAGGTGATAAACAGCGGATTGGCAGAAGACGCGCTATCGGTCTCCGGGCTGATCCCGACAGACGGCGTCCTGCATCCCAACCGGATCGAAAACCGCAACCATTCCGTCTTCTTTTCGGCGCTGTTCGGATTGGATATGCGGATGGATTACTTAGCCGATATTGCGGTATTCAACCCGGTCATCACCTGGGGATACGACAATTTCGACCCGGTCGGCAATTATACCGTTACCGTTGATCTGCCTAACTTCGCCGGTTCGGAGGCCTATCTCTTCGACATGCAAAAGAGCAGCTATACCAAAATCGAAGCCGAAACCGTCGGCGGCAAGGTCCGGTGCGCCTATGACTTAGATAAAAATATCTATCTCGTTATCGCGCTGCCGGGGGTTATCGGCAATGTCAGCCTCAGTAAAAAGGTGGATATCAACGACGCCCGGATGATTCTCCAGTATCTGGTGGATAAAATACAGCTGAGTCCCTATCAGCTGGCGCTGGGAGACACCACCGGCAACGGCAAGGTGGATATCAACGACGCCCGGAACGTACTGCAGCAGCTGATCGATAAAATCGGCGATTTTCCCCGGATAAAATTTGAAATGGATTATTAGAG
>WRDE01000073.1 GCA_009783605.1 Oscillospiraceae bacterium | reverse complement strand
TCCGGCCTGCGCCGGGATGCCGGGTATGCCGCCGGTGACCAATAAAAAAGCCGTCGAGCTGGGGATCGCCGCCGGGTTGGTGACCAATAGTGAAATCAGCCCGGTTATTACTTTTGACAAGAAGAATTATTTTTATCCCGACCTGCCGGCCGGCTACCAGATCACCCAGTGGTTCGCCCCGATCTGCAAAAACGGCTGGGTGGATATCGAATACTGCCCGGAGGGCGGCGGGGAGTCCGTCCAAAAGCGCATCCGGCTCAAACAGATCCATATCGAGGAGGACGCCGGCAAGCTGGTGCATGATCCGCGGACCGATACCTCGTTAGTGGACTTCAACCGTACCTCGGTGCCGCTGACCGAGATCGTGAGCCTGCCCGATTTCCGCTGCGCCGAAGAGGTGATCGCTTATCTCGAAAAGCTGCGGGCGCTGCTGACCTTTGCCGGCGTATCCGACTGCAAGATGCAGGAGGGATCGATGCGCTGCGACGTCAACCTGTCGGTCCGCCCGGTCGGCAGCGAGACACTGGGCGTCCGCACCGAGATGAAAAACATGAATTCGCTGCGCGCCATCGCCCGCGCCATCGCCTACGAATCCGCCCGGCACATCGAAGCGCTGGAAACCGGCCGGGAACAGCTGGTGCAGGAGACCCGGCGGTGGGACGACGACCGGAATATGAGCTTTGCCATGCGGGAGAAGGAAACCGCCGCCGACTACCGGTATTTCCCGAACCCGGAACTCATGCCGATCGACATTACAACCGAATGGATCGAGCGGGTCAGAGCCGGGCTGCCGGAGCCGGCGGATGTGAAATACAAACGGCTGACCGGCGAGCTGGGATTGCCGGAATACGACGCCCGGCTGATCACCGGCAGCGCCAACCTCTCGGCCATTTTCGACGCGGCGATGGCGCGGTTCCCGAAAGCGAAAGAGGTCGCCAACTGGATCCTGACCGAGCTGCTGAGCATCGCCAAGGGCGACAACAAGGGCGAGGACGATATCGCAATCGACGGCGGGAAATTCGCCGCGGTGATGAAGTTAGTGGACGACAAAACCGTCAACCGCACGGTTGGCAAAAAGCTGCTGGCCAAGGTGCTGGAGGAGGATATCGACCCGGCGGCCTATGTGGCGGCGCACAATCTGGGCATGGTTTCGGACGAGGGCTCGATCGAAGCGGCGGTCCGGGAGGTGCTGGCGGAAAATCCCGATTCGGTAGCGGAATATAAGGCCGGCAACCAGAAGGTTATCGCCTTTTTCGTCGGGCGGATCATGCGCAAAACCGGCGGCAAGGCGGATCCGGCGTCGGTGAATGAGCTGCTGATAAAACTACTGAATATCTAAATCAAAAGAAGGATATCAAGATGAATGTAAAAGAATTTACTGTTAATGGCTTCAGAATTACAATTATTCAAAAGTCCTCATTTGAAGTAATCGGTTTTTCAAGATTTGTACGGTTAGATGGTGCTTCGATCGGTGCATTTCTTCAAGAACTGACAGATAGTGGACAGATGGACAGGCTTGCGGAGACATTGGCAATCCCTCAGCAAATTTGGGTTTGTTTATCAGGAAATGAAAGACGATCTGATGCAGATTGCCGCTGTACGGTATGCGTGGAAAAATCGGGAAGGCATGACTTCACCAAATTCAACAATGAGGAACTTTTTACGTTATCTATATCGGAATCGGAATGGGCGGATTACGAAGTTGGGAATGGAAAATCATTTACAGATTTGCATCATGCTGGAGTCTATAACATGATTGGCGAAATTGGCTATAAATTCAATAATAAGGTCGGGTTGCATTTTGACAATGAATACGAAGAATCAAAGCTAAATCAAGCATTGCATTTCCTCTTACCGGTAATTAGGGCAGAATAATTAAGCACTTATATATAGTAAAGAAGAGGTAGCCTATTATGCCAACCAACACAACCCAATACCGCAAAGTAACCCCCGAAGAAAAGCTGCATGTCGACCGGCTGCAAAATCATGCCTTTAATCCCAATCCCTCCGCCGAGCGGGAGCGGGAGGTCCGCGAAAAGATCGAAAAGGGCGAATATGACTGCGAAAACACCTACGGCGCGGTGGATGCGGCCGGCCGGGTACTGGCCGGGATGGAGGTCATCCCGTATACCATGTGGTTCGACGGACACAAGGTGCCGATGTACGGTATCGGCGGGGTGGCGTCGATGCCCGAAACCCGCAGGCAGGGGCATATCCGCGGTATCTTCCGGAAGGTGTTTGAGGATATTTATGAGGCGGGCGCGGTGTTTTCGCATCTGTATCCGTTTAATCACGATTACTACCGGCAGTTCGGCTATGAGCACTGCGGCGCGGCAAAAAAGTATACCCTGCCGCCCGCCCCCGCCCGCAGGCTGCCGGACAACGGCGCCGCTTATGAATACATAAAAGGCGACCCGGCGCGGGATCGGCTGATCGAAATTTTCGAGACTTATGCGTCGCGGTACAACATCATGATCTCGCGTTCGGGAAAATTCTGGGACGATGTGCTGGATATCACCCTGTTCGGCGGTGTCCGGCTGTATTACTGGACCGACGCGGCGGGGGAGATCAAGTCATGGGTGAAGTTCAATAAAAGCGGTTGGATATACATTCAGGACATGGCCTGGACCGACCGGGAGGGGATGCGCGGTATCCTGCGTTTTCTGGGGATGTTCGAGGGCGCGGCGGACAGGCTGCGCTTCGACGTGAAATGCCCGCCGGAATTTAAGCCGGAATTTTTCTGCAACAATCTGTATGAAATCGAAATTGAGAATGCCTGGATGGGGATGAGCCGGGTGGTCAATGTTAAGAAGGCGCTGGAGCTGATGAAGAAGCCGGAGGGGGAGGGCAAATTCACCGTCAAGGTAAACGACGGGTTTATGCCGCAGAATTCCGGTACCTATGCCGTCGAATACGGCGAAAACGATTGCGCGGTGACCGAGTCCGACGCCGCCGCCGATATCGAAGTGTCCGAGCGGGCGTTTACCCAGATGATCCTCGGCGTCTACGGTCTGGACCAGATCATATGGCGGGGGGATGTGCAGATCAACAGCAACCGGGAGATCTTGGAAAAAGTGTTCATCAAAAAACCGTTGTTGTTAGTGGATCATTTCTAAGAAAATATATAGGAAAGGCGGAAATAAGATGCCCCGTGTAGTATTGATAACCGGCGCGTCGTCCGGTCTGGGCAAAGCCATCGCCGAGGCCTTTGCCGGGAAGGGCGACACCGTCTACGGTACCTCCCGCGGCCAGTTTGAGCACCCATTGTTCCATACGCTGACGTTAGATGTGGACGATACCGGATCCTGTCAGGCGGCGGTGGGCGAGGTGATCCGGCGGGAGGGGCGGTTGGACGTGCTGGTCAACAACGCCGGCTTCGGGATCGGCGGCGCGCTGGAGCTGACAGGCGATGACGAGATGCTGGCCCAGTTCCAGACCAATTTCTTCGGCGCGCTGCGGATGAGCCGGGCGGTATTGCCGGTTATGCGGCAACAGGGGCGTGGGCGTATCATCCAGATCAGCAGCGCCGCCGCCGCCATCCCCATCCCGTTCCAAGCGCTGTACGCCGCCTCCAAAGCGGCGTTAGAATGCGCCTCCCAGGCGCTGGCGATGGAGGTGAAACCCTTCCATATCAAAGTCAGCTGCGTCCAGTTCGGCGATATGAAAACCGGCTTCACCGGCAGCCGCCGGATGGTGGCGGGATGTGAGGGCGACAGCGTGTACAGAGAAAAATCCGACCGGTCGGTGGCGCGGATGGAGAAGGACGAGCAGAACGGCCCGACCCCGGAAAAGGCGGCCAAGCTGGTGCTGAAGGTTGCCGGGAAACGCCGGCCCAAGGCGCTGTATACCAAAGGGATTTTCTACAAAGCCGTGGTGCTGGCGCGGCGGGTACTGCCGCTGCGGTTCAGTAATTGGCTGATCGGGAAGCTGTACGGGTAAAAAAACTTTGGAGGAACACATGAAAATCGGGTTTGATAACGAGCATTACATAGAGGAGCAGAGCCATAAGATCCGGGAGCGGATCCGGACGGCGGGGGCCAAGCTGTATTTAGAATTCGGCGGCAAGCTGTTCGACGACTACCACGCGGTGCGGGTGCTGCCGGGGTTCGAGTGCGATTCCAAGGTGCGGATATTGGATTCGCTGAAGGATCAGTTGGAGATCGTCTTCTGTATCAGCGCGGCGGATATCGAGCGCAACAAGATCCGGGCCGATTTCGGGATCCCGTACCATCTGGATCTGCTGCGGCTGATCGACAAGCTGCGGGGGCGCGGGCTGACGGTCAGCGCGGTGGTGATCACCCAATATTCCGGCCAGCCGGCGGCGGATATCTTCAATAAAAAGCTGAATCTGCGCGGGGAACGCACCTATCTGCATACGCTGACCAAAGGGTATCCCACCGACGTAGACACCATCGTCAGCGACGCCGGCTACGGCACCAATTCCTATATCGAAACCGAGAAGCCGTTGGTGGTGGTAACCGCGCCGGGGCCGGGCAGCGGCAAGCTGGCCACCTGCCTGTCCCAGCTCTATCACGAATACAAGCGCGGCGTCGACGCCGGCTACGCCAAATTCGAGACGTTTCCGGTCTGGAACCTGCCGCTCAAGCATCCGGTCAACCTGGCATATGAGGCGGCCACCGCCGACCTGCGGGACGTCAACATCATCGACCCGTATCACTTGGACGCCTACGGCGTCACCACCGTCAACTACAACCGGGATGTTGAGGTGTTCCCGGTGGTCAAAACCATCCTCGAACGGATCACCGGCGGAAAATGCCGGTACCGGTCGCCCACCGAGATGAGCGTCAATATGGCCGGCTTCCACATCACCGACGACAGCGTGGTCCGTGCGGCCGCCGGCCAGGAGATCATCCGGCGGTATTACCGGACCCAGTGCGACTACAAGCAGGGATTGGTGGACCATGAGACGGCGCAGAAGGCCGAGCTGCTGATGAAGGAGCTGCAATTGGATACCGGCTGCCGGCCGGTGGTGGGTCCGGCATTGGCCAAAGCCGCCGAAGGCACCCCGGCGATGGCGGTGGAGCTGCCGGACGGGCGGATCGTCACCGGGCGGACCACCGCGCTGCTGAACGCCAGCGCCTCGGTGATGATCAATTCGCTCAAAGCCCTCTCGGGTATCGCCGACGATATCTATCTGCTGTCGCCGATCGTGCTGGAACCGATCCTGAAGCTCAAAACCGAAGTGATGCACTCGGATGACGGCCGGCTGAACTTAGAGGAGGTGCTGATTGCCCTCAGCATCAGCGCGCCGACCAATCCCATTGTGGCCAAAACCATGTCGATGCTGCCGCTGCTGAAAAACTGCGAGGCCCATTCCTCGGTGATCCTGCCGCGGACCGAGGAAGCCATCTTCCGCAAATGCGGGGTAAATTTGACCTGCGAGCCGGAATTCCCTACTAAGGAACTGTATTATGTGTGAAAAATCAATAAATTTTATTGACATTATTTAGGAGCAGGAGTATACTAAAACCAAGCCTGAAAAAACTATGATGAATGGAGGGGAACGTATGTTTGGAAAGAGTATCCTTTGGGTAGTTATTACGGCGTTATTGTTCGTGCTGCCGCTTACGGTTATTCAAGCGGAAAATGCAAAAACGGATGAAGAGTGGACGATTGACGACGCGCGAATCGTGTTGCAGTATATTGTCGGCAAAATCACATTGTCGGACGATGAGATTCTGCGTCTGAAACAAAGCGACGGCGATTTGTTGGGGATTGATGACGCCCGGATCATTCTGCAAAAAATGGTGGGGAAATGGAAACCGCAGGAGCCTGTTGATACGGATCCAGATCCGCTTGTTGCCCCGCCGTTTATCCCGGTTTATAGCAGCAGTAAGGATTTTGAAACCGCGGCCGCCGATTTCGCTGTTGAATTATTAAAAAAATCGTATAAAGACGGTAAAAACACGTTGATTTCACCGCTGTCGGTGTTGCTGGCACTGGCGATGACGGCCAACGGCGCCGAAGACGAAACGCTGGCGCAGATGGAGCAGGTATTGGGTGGATTGACTATCGATGAATTAAATGTTACGCTGAGATCCTATGTGAATTCACTTCCGTCAGGCGAAAAAGCCATGCTGCATATCGCCAATTCGATTTGGTTTCGGGATGATCCCGGTCTGACGGTAAAACCGGCGTTTTTGCAGACAAATACCCATTATTTTAACGCCGAAGTGCGGTGCGAGCCGTTTAATGCCCAAACCGTGGAGGATATCAATAATTGGGTGAAAAGTAACACCGACGGCATGATCGATAAACTGTTGGATAGGCTCGATCCTGACGTAGTGCTGTGTCTGATCAATGCGATGGCATTCGATGCTGAATGGCGTATGCAGTATGTTGATAAAGAAGTGCGTTCGGGTGATTTTCATGCAGCCGGCGGCGCGTTGCAAACGGTTGATTTTTTACATTCTGAAGAATATTTATATCTGACCGATGAGAATGCAACCGGATTTCTCAAGCAATATGCCGGTAACCGGTATGCGTTCGCGGCGCTGCTGCCGAACGAGGATCTACCGCTGGCGGAGTATGTGGCGGGATTGACCGGCGCGGATTGGCAGCAGATGCTCGGCAATGCCTGTGATGAAGGACGTATTATTGCCGCAATGCCGAAATTCAGCTTTGATTTTGACCGTGAATTGAATGACGACTTGATCGAAATGGGAATGCCCCGGGCATTTAATGAATACGGCGCTCAATTCGGTAAAATGGCGAAATCAAATACCGGTAATATTTTTATCAGTCAAGTGATACATAAAACGTTTATCGATGTGAATCAAGTCGGTACCCGCGCCGGCGCGGTAACGGTGGTATATGGAAAAAGTTCATCGGTACCCCCGCCGCCGAAATATCAGATCACCCTCGACCGGCCGTTTGTGTTCGCCATCGTGGATATGCAGGCGGGACTGCCGCTGTTTATCGGCGCGGTGAACGATGTGGCGTGACAAGATCGAAATATCGCGGGGGTGGACATACTGTCCGCCCCTCCGTTTTTTAAAACAGAAATAAAAGACGTGCAAAACCTGCCGTCATATGGTATACTATTCTGCGTAATCATAACAGAAAGCGGGAAAACAAAAGATGGCGAATTTAATCCGGGTTTTTGTGGAAAAACGGCAGGGATTTGATGTGGAGGCGCAGGCGCTGCTGGCCGATCTGCGGGACAATCTCGGGATAAAATCGATCAGACGGCTGCGGCTGCTGGCCCGGTATGACGTCGAGGGGCTGACGCCGCCGGAATTCGCCCGGGCAAAGGAAATCGTGTTTTCCGAGCCGAATGTGGATACGGGATATGAGGAGGATTTTCCCGCCGGAGAGGGCTGCCGGCTGCTGATAACCGAATACCTGCCCGGCCAGTTTGACCTGCGGGCGGATTCGGCGGCCCAGTGTATCCAGCTGCTGATAGGCGGCGAGCTGCCGAAGGTGGCCGCCGCGCGGGTGACGGTATTTGAGGGCGGCCTGTCGGATAAGGATATGGCGCGGATCAAAAAATATTTGATCAATCCGGTGGAATCCCGGGAGGCGTCGCCGGATAAACCGGAATCGCTGGGGCTGACCGCCCCGCCGCCGCCGCCGGTGGCCCGGGTGGACGGCTTTATCGGCTGGGACACTGAAGAGCTGGAGCAATACCGGCAGGCGGAAAGCTATGCCATGTCCCGGGAGGATATGGCCTTCTGCCAGCGGTATTTCAAAGAGGAAGAACAGCGGAATCCCACCCTCACCGAGCTGAAGGTGATCGACATCTACTGGTCCGACCACTGCCGCCACTCCACCTTTTTGACCCGGTTGGAATCGGTCGAGATCGAGCAGAATGCTTACAGTGAAGCGGTCACCGACGCGATACAGCAGGCGTTGGACGCCTATCACGCCGCCCGGCAAGAGGTTTATAGCGACCGCATCGGCCAAAAGGACGTTTCGCTGATGGATATGGCGACAATGGGGATGCGGCTGATGAAAAAGCGGGGGCAGATCCCCGACCTCGACGAATCGGAGGAGATCAACGCCTGTTCGGTCCGGGTGCCGGTCATCATTCAGGGGGACGACGGGGAGAGCTATACCGAGGACTGGTTGGTGCAATTTAAGAACGAGACCCACAACCACCCCACCGAAATCGAGCCGTTCGGCGGCGCGGCCACCTGTCTTGGCGGCGCCATCCGCGACCCGCTCTCCGGCCGGGCCTATGTCTATCAGGCGATGCGGGTAACCGGCTCCGGTGACCCCCGGCAGCCGTTGGATAAAACGCTGCCGGGCAAGCTGCCGGCCCGCAAGATCACCACCGGCGCGGCGGCGGGCTATTCCTCATACGGCAACCAGATCGGCATAGCCGCCGGGCAGATCACCGAGATCTACGACCCCGGCTATACCGCCAAGAGGATGGAGCTGGGCGCGGT
>WRDE01000072.1 GCA_009783605.1 Oscillospiraceae bacterium | reverse complement strand
GGACGTTTCGCAGGCCATTGCGGTTTACGAACAGGCGCTGGCGGAAAGCACCAGCGATAAATTCCACGGCTCGGCCGCCGCCGTGCTATGCTTTTTGTATCACCGCGCCGGCATGACCGAAAAGGCCGAAGCGCTGGCCCGTTCCCGGCCTCACGCGCGGGAGAGCCGGGAACTGCTGCTGCCGCATTTTTTGGAACAGCCGGAACGTAACGCGTATCTGCGCGATACCCTCCCCGGTATCCTCTCGGCTATATGCGCACTTGTCGACGGGCGCGCGAAAACAGATGAAGAACAACTCCGGGCGTTATTGCTCGGGGTTGAGGATGAATTTGATCCGGCGGAGGCGATGGAGGTAATACGCGGGTTTTTGATGGGCGCGGAGGGAATTTTTAGAAATAGTAATCCCGGGCGGACATAAAGCCCGCCCCTACGGCGGGTACGCTGTTCGCAGCCGGGCAGAATCAGCGAACAGGCGAAGTAAAGCAGGACCGTAGGACGCACGCGTCCTACGGTCCTGCACGAGCCCCGAACACCAGAAAGGCCGGGAAACACAAGTGGGTTTCACCGGCCTTTCTGGTATATGGAGGGGAGGAAGTAAAAAATTGAAAATTGAAAATTATTGGCGTATAGCTATTCACTGCCCACTATCCACTACTCACTATCCACTATTCACTGCTCAAAACAGTTTCACTTCGGCTGCTTTTGTCAAAGCCGGCAGGGTCAGGGCTATTACGCGTTGGGAGTCGCATACGTAGAAGAAGCTGCCGATATACAGGCCCCGGGAATCCGAGAAGTAATTGCCCGAATCGGATTTTATGGTTGCTTTCAGGGTGAAGCCGTTTTGCGGGGTGTAGCCGTAGATCAGGTAGGCGTTGTCGGCCGGGAAGGCGATCAGATCCCGCTGGCGGTTGACTAAGATCGCCCGGTGGTTTCCGGAGACGGAGGAATAGTGGTATTCCAACTTGATGCTGTGTTTCTCCTTCGGGTTTTTCGGGTCGGACACGTCGAACATCGACAGCTTCAGCCCGTCGGTCATATTGCCGACCGCGCTTTTGCCGAATCCGAACATCAGGCCGTCGTCATAGGGGTGCAGATATTCCGAGAATCCGGGTATCTTCAGCTCGCCGAGGATTTTCGGGTTGCCGGGATCCGACAGGTCGATGGTAAACAACGGATCGGTCTGCACATAGGTGACCAAATACCCCATATCCCCGTCAAACCGGGCGGATTTGATATTTTCGCCTTTGGCGATACCGCCGACATACCCCACCTGTTTCAGATCCTCGTCCAAAATGGTGATATTGTTGCCGCCGCCGGCAAACCCTTCGTCCAGCGCGAACCGGTAAAAACCGCGGTAGTAGTCGATACAGAACTGGTTGAGCAGGCCGCCTTTGAGCTTACCGGTAGCTTTCAGTGAAAGGCTGCCTTTATTCATGTCAAACAGCATCAGCCGGGTATTGTCCCCATTGCCGTTCCCATTGTAGTCATATCCGGCGATGATGATCTGGTCGGCGCTGGCGTAAACGGTGCCGTTGAACCCCATCATCGCTTTGACCGATTGCCGGGCCGGGGTGCCGGTCACCCGGATGGCGCTGACCACATTGTAGCTGCTGGACCTTACGCCGTCCTCAAGATAGATATCGCCCGGATCCATCGGTTTTTCGGAGCCATTGTCATACAGGCTGGGGACATAGCTCATCGGCTGGTCCTCTTCCATCATATAGACATACTGGCTGCTGACCAAATACAGCACGCCGTTCACCATCCGGGAGGTGACATGATAGCCGCTCTGGCCGAAAGTATCCAGCAGTTTCGGGGCGGCACGGTTGGAGATATCATACACCAGCGCCAGCGTAACATTGCTGGAATAGCCGAAGCAGCAGGGGGATATCAGTATCCCGTCATCATCGCGCAGGCTTTCGGTGTAATTGCGCATATAATAGGTATAATAAGAGGACAGGATCACCAACCGGTCGCCGGAGACGTACATGTCGGTAACATAGTTGCTGCTGCCGAGGATACTGTTCTTTTCGGCATTGCTCTCGTCGGTGATCACGGTTTCGGCGTTGATCCGGGAAACCACCGACATCTCCGAGCCGTTGACCTTGAGAATCGCCACCCGCATACCGGTTTCGCCGTAAGCGAGGGTATAGATAAACTTTCCGTCGGTTTTGATGATATCCGCCTCGTCCACCCCGGCGACCTGGGTGTTGGTTTCGGAGTAGTCCGGACTGTCGGAAGCAGCGCTGCCTTGGTTAACGGCTTGGCCGTGATTTTCTGTTACTACCATAGTAGTTCCCGCTTTTGCTGTTGCCCTTATGCTTGTCCCCATACCTGCGAGGACGGTTGTCATCGTAGTGACGCCAATTGGCTGTGACGGATCCACCGCTTCCGGCGGGTTTGTGACCTCGGTGACGGGAGGAGGCGCGGTGGGTTTGATGTATTCCGAGACGCCCGCTTCGGCCAGCGCCGTCCGCACCGCGGCGTAGCTGCCGGCTATTCTGACGTTGAGCGGCGGCAGCGGCGTACGTGTCCCGTTGACGACGATTTTATTCGTCGGACGGGTGGTGGTTGTCGGGGCGATGGGGGCTTCGGTTTTGCTGTCGGAGGCTGCCGGGCCGGTGGCTTTGGTGCCGGCCGGCTGTCCGGTAGCGTTGGTCCCGGTGACCGGCTGCCCGGCGGCGTCGGTTTCGACGGTACCGCCGGGGTCGGTGGTTTCCTCCGGCAGGCTCTCTCCGGTTTGAGTGGTGGTTGCAGCGGAAGTTCTCCCGTTATCCGCTTTGGTCGTCGACGCGGTCAGCGGCAAAGTTGTTCCGTCCGGTTTATCGGCCGGCAGCGTTCCGCCGGTCGGCATCACAATGATGGCGGTCAGCGACAGCGCCAGACAGGCGGCGAGGGAGGTGATCTGCAATATCCTGCGGCGGCGTCTCAGCCGTTTGGCCAACCGTGTTTCGCCCCCGGCGAACCGTTTCGCTTCGTCTTCGTCGAACCGGCTTATTTCTTCCCCGGCGGGCTGTTCTGTCTCGCCCCCGGCGACTCCGGCCCCCGCCAGCTCCGCCTGGATACCGGCGGCCAGCTCCGGGTCCGGCTGGATAGATTCCATATCCTTTTTATACAGTTTTTCGAACATAATCACTGTTCCTCCTTATGCTCTTTTTCCCCATTCTGAGGTTCGCTGTCAATAGCGGATGCTTCCGCATCCGCGGAAAAATCCTCATCCATCATATTTTCCGCGGAGAGGATATCCTTGAGTTTCCGGCGGGCGCGGTGCAGATGGGTTTTGACCGTCGCCTCCGGCTGTTCGAGGATGGCGGCGATCTCGGCCACCGAATAGTTTTCATAGTAATACAGATGGATCGTCGTCCGGAATGCGGGCGGCAGCGCCATCACGGCGTAGAATACGTCGCTCTTCTCCCGGATCTCGGCCCGCAGCTTGCCGGCGGCATACCGGCTGTGGAACGGGATCACCCGTTTGATCCAGGCTGAGGTCATCAGCGAGTTGCAGCAGTTGACCGCCACCCGCAGCAGCCACGCTTTGCGGTGCTCCTCCTCGATGAATACCACACCGGCCTGGAGATAGCGGCAGAAGACATCCTGCAGAATGTCGTCCGCGTCACTGCGGCTGCCGGTACGGGCAAATGCCAGCTGGTACACCATCGCCCGATACCGGGCGAAGACCTCTTCCGGGGTCATAGCCGCCACGCTTGTTCCGGCGTCCCGGACGTCCGCTTCGGCTGTACTCAAAATAACGCCTCCTTTTTTTGAACATTCCTGTATATAACACTGATGAGACAGGCAAAAGGTTTCAGTTTGGGAAAATTATTTTTGTGAAATGTTTGCACTTCCGGGCTCGTGCGCTAAAGCGCGGCTTCGCCTGTTCTATCTTTATGATTACCGAAACATCAAAAAGAAAGGGCGGACACAAGGCCCGCCCCCAACGGCTGCTGCACAGACGATTGATAGCCCTTAAATTCCGCATTTTAATGGGGAATATTGGTCAATTCCACAATATAATCCATACTGACATGATAATATTTCGCGATTTTAATCAGCATCGAAACAGGGATCTCCCTTATTCCCCTTTCATATCTGGCGTAAACCTGCCGGTTGCACAACAGCATATCCGCAATTTCCTGCTGGGTTTTATCTCTGTCAATCCGCAAATCTCCGATTCTCTTAAAATACACATCAAACACCTCTTGACAATGGGAACATTATTGAATATTACTGTGAAGAATGCGAATATTATTCAGTATTTTTTCCGGACAAAAAAAGTACTTATATCGAAAGTCGAGAATGACTACGTTCAATAGGAAACACAAAGAGTATCGTTCTCCAAAGATACAACTCCACACATTGTCCATAACACGAAAATTAAAATAACTTTTAGAATTTTTGTATGGATACTTTTATTTACTCAATAATCAATAGACCTCTTCGGAAATTAACCATTCGCCAACTCGAAGTTATGTAGACCGCAAAAAAGAGACAATCGCAAGCCGAAACGTTTACGACGATTTCTGTACCGCTCGGCAAGAATATGCAGGCGTTTTAACCGGCAATTGACATACTCAACGGGAACACGTTCCGCTCCGATTCGACGGTTATTCGCTTTTTCTTCTTTGGTCAAAGGCTGTTTCTTGCTCTTTTTCTTCGGCGTTTCGCTGTTTTTATGCAATTTGTCAATGCCTTGATACCCGCTGTCCGCTTGGATTTTGATGTGTTTTATCACTTTCACACCGATCGACTTTTTCCAAATCTTAAAGTCATGCGTGCTGCCGCAATCCACAAAAACAGCGATAATCATCAGACTTTTCGCACAAATCACAATTTGGCTTTTAATTGTGTGGCGTTTTTTCTTTCCCGAATACCAGCGTTTTTGTCCGCGTTTTGGGCGTTCAACAGGACTTTCGGTGACGTCAACCAAGATTACTTCCAGTTTTTTGTCCGTCAGCAGTTTTTTTTGCCCGGCAACCCGAATTCTCCGCTCTTTATCAGCACATTTTCAACCCATATGGTGATGTCGTGCGCCGTGCTTTCCGCCACACCGAACTCATGAGCAAGCGATAGAAATGTTACGTATTCCCGCCAGTATTTACACGCCAGCATCAGCATATCCGCAACATCCAGTTTACTATGCCGTCCTCTCCGTTTGTGTTTTGCTGCATATGCTTCCTGTAATATTTCTACCATTCTTTGCATTGTTTTTTTGGAAAAACCGAATAATCTGTGGAATTGCTCGTCACGCATTTCAAGCGCTTTTTCAAATTTATTTTTCATGCTCATGATTATACCATTTTTAGATTTTTATGTCAAAATCTAATTTCCGAAGAGGTCTAATTTAATTCAAAACCGATTTTCTTCAGTTTCTCTCTTAATATTAACATCCAACCACCATTATTACTATAAGGAATGTAAAAAACACCTTTAATATCTGAAGGGAACTCAAAGTCATTATTTTCTTCATATAAAACCATTACTTTCCCTCGACCTAAAAATCCAGCAAAAAAGCCCATTTCAAAAACAACATTTTGACGAGCACGATAAGATTCAAAGCCATTTTTATTGTATGCAATATCATCACCAGAAATTAAGATGATGGCACAATCTGCTAAATTTGCACAATCCTCAAGGGCATCGTATATACTTTGAATGCCACTCATTGAATCGTCGACTAAATTAATTGCCCGTAACCCTAAAGTTCCAAGAAAATTTTCAGCTGATTTTTTCATTAATTCATTATGGCCATATACTATAAACACATTGTTACGTATACGTCGCATATTAGTATCGAAATAAGTTTTCACACATCGAGCTATTTCATCTACAGGCATAGTTCCACCCTTGAAAAAATAATCAATGTTTGTATTATAATTAAATGCAACGCGCATATGTGTAATAGGTAGATTTGACATCGCAAATACCCTGGCATTTGGACAACATTTTTTTATTTCATGATATAAATCAAGGCCGCTAAATTCAACTCCCATATTTCTCCGTAAAAAATCATATACTTCTTGTTCATCAGAATCCCTAATACAAATATCTATGATAACAAGATCATACTCACCACTTTGCAATTCATTTATAAAATCCCTTCGATTTAAAACGCAAATACATTCTATTATATATTGATTGGTTTTTAAGTTTATTTCACATATTTTAGGGTATAATCGATCTAAAAAAAATCGATTGTCGTCGAGAACTAATACTTTATATTTTACTTTATATTGATTCATACTTCTCCTCCAAAACAAAAATATAATATCCTGTGCAGCACATGGAATTCCTCCTCGTAAATATGACTAAAGATCAAAACAGCCCGCTGATCCCGCCGTTCTCATCCACATCAATCAGCTCCGACGCCGGCACTTTCGGCAGTCCCGGCATGGTCATGACTTCGCCGGTCAGTACTACCACGAATCCCGCGCCGGCGGCCAGCCGGACCGATTTTACGCTGATCCGGAAGCCGGTCGGACGGCCGAGAAGGGTCGGGTTGTCCGAGAAGGAGTATTGGGTTTTGGCCATACAGACCGGCAGTCTGCCATAGCCCATCGCCTCTAACTTGTCCAATTCTTTTTTCGCCGCCGGAACGAAATCCACCCCTTCGGCGCCGTAGACGTTTTGCGCCACCGCTTCGATTTTGCCCCGCAGCGGCATGTCCAACGGATAGACCGGCCGCAACAGGGGTTTACCGCCGCTTTCACATAGCCGGATCACCTCTTTGGCCAGCGCTTCGCCGCCTGCGCCGCCTTTTTCCCAGACCTCCGACAGGACCACGTTGGCGCCGAGAGCGGTACATTTTTCGGCGACCAGCGCCAGTTCGGCCTCGGTGTCCTGGGGAAAGCGGTTGATGGCTACCACCGCCGGCAGCCCGAAAACCCGGGTGACGTTGTCGATATGGCCCAATAAATTCGGCAGCCCGGCCGTCAGCGCCGAGAGATTTTCCTCACTGAGCGCGGTTTTTGCCGCGCCGCCGTGATGCTTCAGCGCCCGGACGGTGGCCACAATCACCACCGCGTCGGGACACAGCCCCGCCGCCCGGCATTTGATATCCAAAAACTTTTCAGCGCCCAGATCGGCGCCGAACCCAGCTTCGGTAACGGTATATTCGCCGTATTGCAGTGCCATTTTGGTGGCGGTAACCGAGTTGCACCCGTGGGCGATGTTGGCGAACGGGCCGCCGTGGATAAAGGCCGGGGTCCCCTCCAATGTCTGGACCAGATTCGGCTTGACCGCATCCTTCAGCAGCGCCGCCAGCGCGCCCTGGGCCTTGAGATCGCCGGCGGTGACCGGTTTGTCCTCGGATGTATAACCGATCACGATTTGCGCCAGCCGCTCTTTCAGGTCGGTGACGCCGGAGGCGAGGCAGAATATCGCCATGATTTCGGAGGCGACGGTGATGTCGAAGCCGTCCTCCCGGGGCATACCGTTCAGCCGCCCGCCCAGCCCGCAGGTGATCTGCCGCAGCTGCCGGTCGTTCATGTCAACGCAGCGTTTCCAGCTGATCCGGCGGGGGTCGATGCCGAGGGCGTTGCCCTGATAGATATGGTTGTCGATCAGCGCCGCCAGCAGATTGTTGGCCGCGCCGACCGCGTGGAGGTCGCCGGTAAAATGCAGGTTGATGTCCTCCATCGGGATGACCTGGGCATATCCGCCGCCGGCCGCGCCGCCCTTGACGCCGAACACCGGTCCCAGCGACGGCTCCCGCAGCGCCAGCACCGCTTTTTTGCCCAACCGGGACAGCGCGTCGCCTAACCCGACGGTGGTGGTGGTTTTGCCCTCGCCGGCCGGCGTCGGCGTGATGGCGGTCACCAATATCAGCTTACCGCCCGGCGCGTCGGTCTGCGGTTTCAGCGCGGCGAGGCTGACTTTGGCTTTATATTGCCCGTAATGCTCCAATAATGCGTCGTCAATGCCGATTTTGGCGGCGATCTGCCGGATCGGCAGCGGGGTGGCTTTTCGCGCAATATCAATGTCGGAGAGATGCGGCATGTAAACAATCCTTTCGGTTTATATATTGAATAAAACTATACCATAAAATTGGGTTTGGGGCAAGGTTTTAATCAACCCATGCACAAAAAATATGTTCGCCAGTCTTTGCCGCGCAAAAGAGTCTGCGGACTGGCGAACATATTTTTGTTCTGCGTTTTAACGCAAAGGATACTACAATGAGAAATAAAGCTGGATTGCCTTACGTTCCCGCACAAATGCGTTAGAACGCTCACAAACGCCGCCAAACAAACCAATTCTTTCATCTATCTCTTAGCGGCGTTTGTAAATGTCTTAATCTTCCTTCTTCTTCGACGCAACCAGCGCAACCGTCAGCGCGGCGGCGGCAACGAGAATGCCCGGGATAACCATGCCTTCGGCGCCGGTTTTCGGGGGTTGTTCGCCCCTGGTGGTGGCGGCGCCGGCAGCGGTGG
>WRDE01000071.1 GCA_009783605.1 Oscillospiraceae bacterium | reverse complement strand
GGGCGACCAGCTCACCGGTGTTGTCGATAAATCCATATTTATCATTCTTGCGGACCCGCGCCAACCCCTCCGAAAAACTATAAATATCATCAAACTCCAGCGACGGTTCCACGACGACCGTCACGACATATTCCCCGGCGGCCGCCGCCGTAAGCGGCGCAACCGTCAGCAGCATCGCCGCCGCCAGCAATAGGCTAAAACCCCTAACCCACGTCTTTTTCATGTCCTTATCCTCCCACTTCTTCCCACCGGGACCCGTTCTCGCCGCTCCCGATGACGGCGTGCAGGAATTTCACGCCGTCCAGACCGTCTTCGGCGTTGGGGAAATCCAAGTCTTCGGGGGTCAGCGGCTGGTTGTTGGCTTTTTTCAGCAGCGCGCCGATGTAGGTTTTGTACAGGTTGGCGAAGGCGATGTGGTACCCCTCCGGGTGGCCGCTGGGGATGCGTTTCAGCGTTGCCGCCCGGCCGGTGATGCTGCCGGTGCCCCGGGCGAAAAACTGGGGCGGCTGGCCCTTGTAGGTGACTTTCAGGATATCCGGGTTCTCCTGCTGCCATTCGATGGCGCCCTGGGTACCGAAGATGCGGACCGCGAGGGCGTTCTGGTAGCCGGCGCAGACCTGCGAGCAGGCGTAGACGCCGCTGGCGCCGTTTTCGTATTCCACTAAGATGTTGGCGTGGAGGTCGAGGGCGTGCTCAAATTTGTGCACCTTGGCCGAGAGCTGTTTGATCTTCAACCCGGTGAGATAGGCCACCGTGTGTTCGATATGGGTGCCGATATCGCCGGTGCAGTTGGAGATGCCGGCATAGGCGGGATCGGTGCGCCAGCCCGAGAGCAGCCGGGTGTTGCTGTCCTCGCCGTGCCCCAGCTCGTCGATCAGCCATTCCTGGAGATATTCGGCGTTGACGTTGATGATCTCGCCGATTTTGCCCTCCCCGATCAATTGCCGGGCGAATTTCATCAGGCTGTAGCCGGAATAGGCGTAGGTTACCCCGAACAGCAGATTTTTTTCCGCCGCCAGCCGTTTCAGCTCCTCCGCCTCCCCGATCTCAAAGCACAGCGGCTTCTCGCAGACCACGTTAATCCCGTTTTGCAGGAAGGCTTTGGCGGCCTCGTAATGCTTGTAATTCGGCGTGACAATGACCGCGAAATCGATCCCGTCCGGCCGGGCGGCTTCTTGTTCGGCCATCGTGTGAAAATCGGCGTAGACCCGGGCGTCGTCTAACTCGAGATACGCGCCGGCCGCGGCATTCTGTTCCGCGTCCCGGCTGAAACAGCCGGCGGCCAATCCGGCGCGGCGGTCAAAAGCGATGGCCTCCCGGTGCACCCCACCGATAAACGCGTTCAGGCTGCCGCCGACCATGCCGTAGGAGAGGGATGTTTTCATAATGTGACCCGTCCTTTTTTGTTGTTTGGGTCTATTATATAGTATAAATGAGGGATTGGCAATATCCCATTCACAAAATAACACAATCCCAATAAAAAATCGCACAATTCCGCTCTTGCCAAGGCGCTGTTTTTATGGTATTATAGATATAACCGTAAACATCTATAATCTGAAAATTTCCACAAGGAGGAAAAAACCATGTTGAAAAAATTGGCCGGCCTAGGACTGGCCGCGGCGATGATCCTCGGGTGCTTGGCGATAGGCGCTCCGATGGCCGCGGTGCTGGAATCCGCGGCGGCGGAGGAAGGGAGCTATGCGCCGTTGAAACTGTGGTATGATAAACCGGCGAACGAGATGCCGAATGCCGCCCCGAATCCCGGCATCAATGAAAAGGTGTGGGAATCCCGGGCGCTGCCGATCGGAAACGGGCATATCGGCGGTATGATCTTCGGCGGCGTCACCGAAGACCGGATTTTAGTCAATGAAAAAACGATCTGGTCCGGCGGTCCCGGCAAAAACCAGAATTACAGCACCGATATCTACAACCGGAATATGCCGGAGCAGAACGACCGCGAGCCCGGCGTCACCTATCCCCGCACCCGTACCCAGCAGCAGACACGGGACGCGCTGGCGCGGCTGCAGCGGATATTGCAGGACAACGCCACCGAGTTTACCAACCGGAGCAAGAATCCGGCCAGCCCCGGCAACTATCCCGGGCTGACCACCGCCCAGCGGCAGCAAAATGTCAGCCTGCTGACCGGCAACAAGCAGGATTTCGGCTCCTATCAGCAGCTGAGCGACATCTATATCCGGGACACCAACTCCAATGTGCCGGTGATGCAGAATGTCAGCTCCTCCCATACCGGAACCGGAGGGGACGCCACGCCGAACAACCTGTTCGACAACAACAAAAGCAGCAAATTCTACGCCGGCGATCCCACCAACACGGCGGTGAAAAACCAATTCCCGGTTACCGTCGATTGGGATTACAACATCCCGGTGCGGTTTGAATCTTATAGCTTCATCTCGGCCCACAACGACGATATGGGCCGGGATCCCAAGGCGTGGGAGCTGTTCGGTTCCACCGACGGCGCGAATTACATCAAGATCGACGGACAGACGGATTTTGAGTTTTCGCTGGCCCCCACGGTTACCCCGCCCTCATATGATTCCAACCAGACCCATTTCCATACCCGGGGCGAAACCAAGACCTTTACGCTGGCCGCCCCGGCCGACTACCGGTATTACCGGTTGGTCATCTCGGACACCTTCTCGGGCAACCCGAGCCCGCCCCAGCTGGCCGAGATCGAGATGAACGCCCCGGCGGGCGGCGGCCCGGGCTACACCAATTATCAGCGCGGACTGGATCTGGACAAGGGCGTCGCGTATGAAACATATACCGCCGGCGGCGTGACCTATCAGAAGGAATATTTCACCAGCTATCCCGGCAACATCATGGCGATCCGGATCACCGCCAGCAGCGGCGGCAAGGTGAACCGCGAGATCGCGCTGACCTCGCCCCAGCCGGCCGGCAACCGCCAGATCAGCTCATCTGCTCCCGACGGCACCATCACCCTGACCGGCCGGTCGTCGGACCAGAACAGCAGCTATGCGTATGACAAACGGCTGAACTACGGCCAGCAGCTCAAGGTTATCGCCCCCGGCGGCACGATTACCGCCCCGACCGGTTCCACCCTCCGGGTGGCCGGCGCCGATGAAATTCTCATTCTGATGGCGGCCGGTACCAACTACCAGCCCTGCTATGACGACAGCTATGTCTTCTTCAAGCCGGGTTACTTACAGATTGATCTTCTGGCGGATCTCAACGACCGGATCGCCGACGCGGCGGAAAAGGGCTATGAGAAGATTCTGGAGGAGCATCTGGGCGACTATACCGAGCTGTTCAGCCGGGTGAAATTGGACCTTTGCGGCGCGGATTTCCCGGATAAAAACACCGCCGCGCTGATGGACGGCTATCGTAACGGCAGCAATTCCGCCGCCGAGAGCCGGTATGTAGAGGTGCTGTACTATCAATTCGGCCGGTATCTGCTGATCGGCTCCTCCCGGGAGGATTCGCTGCCGGCCAACCTTCAGGGGATCTGGGCCGAGGGCACCAGCCCGCCCTGGGCGGCCGACTACCACACCAACATCAACGTACAGATGAACTACTGGCTGGCCCAGCAGACCAATTTGGGCGAATGCCATCAGTCGATGATTGACTATACCCGGAGCTTGGTGCCCCGCGGAACCGAGACGGCGCTCTTCTTCCACCAGAAGCAGGACGGCAGCGACGTCCGGGGCTGGACCACCTATCATGAGAACAACATCTGGGGCTATTCGGTCCCGGCGGTCTCCGGCGCCTTCTACTGCCCGACCGCGGCGGCTTGGCTGTGTCAGGATATGTGGGAGCAGTACGCCTTCACGATGGATGAGCTGAGTCTGGCCAAAAACTACGACACCATGCTGCAGGCGGCGCTGTTCTGGGTGGACTTCCTCTGGGTGGACGAGCGGGACGGCTATTTGGTGGCCAATCCCTCCTACTCACCCGAGCACGGCCCGCTGACATTGGGCGCCTCCAGCGAGCAGCTGATCATCTGGCAGAACTTTGAGCAGGTGATCGAGGCCGCCAAGGTGCTGGGTAGATACGATACCCCCGAGATCGAGGAGATCCGCCAGGCCCAGGCCCGGCTCTGGCTGCCCCGGATCGGCGTCCACGGCCAGTATCTCGAGTGGAAGGACGAGACCAATCTCGATATCAGCGAGGACAACGAACACCGCCATGTCAACCATCTGCAGGCGCTGCACCCCGGCAACTTGGTGGTGGCCGGCCGCAGCGACGTCGACAACCAGTATGTGGAAGCGATGAAAACCGTGCTGTACCGGCGCGGCGACGGCGGCACCGGCTGGTCCAAGGCGTGGAAGATCAACTTCTGGGCCCGCTGCCGGGACGGCGACCACTCGGGCAAGATGGTCAGCGAGATTTTGAAGGAATCCACCTATTACAACCTGTTCGACACCCACACCCCGTTCCAGATCGACGGCAACTTCGGCGCCACCTCCGGCATGACCGAGATGCTGCTCCAGTCCCAGGGCGGGTCGATCGACCTGCTGCCGTCACTGCCCTCCGCATGGTCCTCCGGCAGCCTCAAGGGGCTGAAGGCCCGCGGCAACTTCGAGATCGGCATGAGCTGGTCCGGCCGGGTATTGGATACCGCGACGATCCAATCGCTGTCCGGCGAGCCCTGCACCGTGAGATATCCCAAAATCGGCTCGGCCACCGTCAAGAAATCCGACGGGTCGGCGGTTGCCATCACGGTTAAAGGCGAAAGCTACCTCTTCTTCAACACCGAAAAGGGTGAAACCTATACCATCACGGTCACCGACCGGAATATCGGCCTGCAGACCAAGAAGGAATACAAGCCGGAGGCGTCCTATAAGCTGTTGGGTGCCAACCTGAAAAATCTGTACTCCGACGAGGTGCTGAACGCGGTCAAGGCCCCGGCCGATATCTATGACGACGGCGTGTTCGCCGAATATTTCGAGCCGCGCAGCTTCTTATATAACGTCGGTCTGCGCAAGAACGACGTCATCACCAAGATCAATGGCTATTTGGTCACCGGTGTCGGCAAGTTCCAGGAGATCTATACCCTGATCCCCGCCGGGCAGGACGTGATCCTGAAGGTATGGCGCGGGACCGGCTATATCGGCATCACCTTCAAAAAAGGCGGCGAGAGCGCGCTGCCCGCCGGAAAGTTCGTACCGGCGCCGATCACGGCGGTGGACTGGAGCGCCGCCGGCAATATCAACAACAGCCATGTCCCGCAGAAGAACGGTGGCTGCGGCGATCCCGGCTACAGCCAGAATATCGGCAATGTGGAAGGCAACGACTGGGTACGGTATGACAATGTGCAGTTCCTGACCGGGACGAATACCATTACCCTGAGCTGCGCCCATCCCAACGCCTCCGCCACCACCGTCACGGTATTTATCGACCCGGCGAACAACAGCCCGACCTCCGGAGCGGTGGCGACGGCGTCGGTCGTCTCTACCGGCGGCTGGCAGACCTACCAAGCCCAGTCCTTCACGCTGAATACGACGGTTCCCGCCGGTAGCCACAGTATCTACCTGCGGTTCTCCTCCTCGGTCAATATCAGCTGGCTCTCCTTTGACCCGCCGCCGCCGGACGGCAATTATATCGCCACCGAAACCCCGGCCGGCATCACCGGCAAGTTAGATTTCGACTATGCAAATGCCTGGATCGCCCGGGCGGAAAAATTCACCGACGCGGTGCTGGCCGACAGCGCCTATGACGCCAGCCGCGATACCTTCAAGACCAAGCTGGCGGCGGCCAAATCCGCGGCGGCCGGCACCAATCAGGCGGCCATCATCACCGCCGGCAACGAGCTGAAGGACCTGCTCATCACGATGGACGGCCTGTACAGCAAGACGGTGATGAAGGGGCTGCTCGACCGGCTGGCGGCGCTGAATCTGGTGCAGGCGCAGTATACCTCCAAGAGCTGGACGCCATACAACACCGCGCTGACCGCGGCCCAGGGGCTGCAAGCCAACCCGGCGGCCACGGCGGTGCAGCTGGAAAAGGCGGCAGAGACGCTGAACAGCGCCTTCGGCAAGTTAGTCCGCAAGGGCAGCATGGCGATCCTGACCAATTTCGTCAACGAGGTCAAGGATCTCAAGCAGGCCGACTATCCCCAGGCGACCGCCCCCCAATGGGCCATCTTCACCAAGGCGCTGACGGCGGCGCAGTCCACCCTGACCACCGCAAACGGCGATATCGACCAGATCGGCGTCAACGACAAGCTGCGCGACCTCCAGGTGGCGGCTATGCTGATCGGATACGTCATTGTCCTGCCGGAGGGCGGCGATAAAGACGCGCTGCAGGCGTTGGCGGACAGCGCTGGCAATATAATCAATATCGGCTATACCGATTTGTCCTGGAACCGGCTGACCGCGGCGTTTAACGCGGCACAGGAGGTTCTCGCCAACCCCACCGCATCCCAGAACGCGATAGACGCCGCGCTGGCCGACCTGAGCGCCGCAATAGATACCCTGCGGAAATGGGGATTTGTGGATTCGGCGCCGGGCAAAGATAGAGTGACTATCACTGATGCGCGGCTGATTCTGCAAAACTTAGTGGGAAAGATCACCACAGTCAATTCGGATCCTGAAGCATGGGCCGCGGCGGCAGTCAACGGCGATAAAAACCAGGACGGCTCGCCAAAAGTGACCATCACCGACGCCCGGCTGATCTTGCAGTATCTGGTGGGTAAGATTGATAATTTCCCTGCTGAATTATGAGCTTTCGCACCCAATGAGATTCAGCGCACAGGCGACGCCGCGCTTTAGCGCACGAGCCCCGAACCCAACACATGCACAAGAAATCGCATCCGCGCCACGGCGCGGATGCGATTTCTTGTCTGCGAGTCAACGCAATTCTGGGAATCAATTAGCGGTACATACATAAATAAAAACTCACGCGTACAGCGGATACTTCCGGCACAGCCCGTTCACTGTTTCCCGTGTCTGTTCCGCGGTCCCTTCGAAATCCAGGACGGTATCGCGGATCAGGCCGGCTACTACCGTCATGTCGGCTTCGGTCAGGCCGCGGGTGGTGACCGCCGGGGTGCCGATCCGGATGCCGGAGGTGACGAAGGGGGAGAGCGGCTCATTCGGGACGGTGTTTTTGTTGACCGTGATGAACACCTCGTCGAGGCGGTGCTCCAACTCCTTGCCGGTGACGCCGGATTCCCGCAGGTCCATCAGCATCAGGTGGTTGTCGGTGCCGCCGGAGACTAAGTTCATGCCGGTTGCGGTCAGCGCCTTTGCCAGCGCGGCGGCGTTTTTGACGATCCGGTCCTGATAGTCCTTGAATTCCGGCCGGGCGGCTTCACCGAAGCAGACGGCTTTGGCGGCGATGACATGCATCAGCGGGCCGCCCTGGCAGCCGGGGAACACCGCTTTGTCGATGGCTTTGGCGTATTCCTCCCGACAGAGGATCAGCCCGCCCCGGGGGCCGCGCAGGGTCTTGTGGGTGGTGGAGGTGACCACGTCGCAGTAGGGTACCGGGCTCATATGGTTGCCGGCGGCGACCAGACCGGCGATGTGGGCCATATCGGCCAGCAGCAGCGCGCCGCACTCGTCGGCGATGTCGCGCAGGATATCGAATTTGATCTCCCGGCAGTAAGCTGACGCGCCGGAGACGATCAGCTTGGGCCGGTGCTCCAATGCCAGCGCCCGCACCGCGTCGTAGTCGATATACCCCGTCTCGGCGTCCACGCCGTAGGGGATGAAATTATACAGCTTGCCGGAAAAGTTGACCGGGGAGCCGTGGGTCAGGTGGCCGCCGTGGGCGAGGCTCATGCCGAGAACCGTGTCACCCGGCTGGATCAGCGCGAAATAGGCCTCCTCGTTGGCCTGGGCGCCGGAATGGGGCTGGACATTGGCGTGGTCGGCGCCGAACAGGGCGCAGGCGCGCTGCCGGGCGATCTCCTCCACCACGTCCACATCCGCGCAGCCGCCATAGTACCGCTTGCCGGGGTACCCCTCGGCGTATTTGTTGGTCAGCACGCTGCCCATCGCCGCCAGCACGGCGGGCGAGACGGCGTTTTCCGAAGCGATCAGCTCAAGATTGCGGCGCTGGCGAAAAAGCTCGGCATTCATGGCGGCGCCGACCTCCGGATCAACGGCGGCGACAAAGCCGATGGTGTCTAACATCTGTTCAAACATGATTTTTTACTCCTTGATTTTAATAAAATGTAGTATAGCGGTTTTGGGGGGAGATGTCAATAAAAAATGTGATTTTTTAGGGGATGTGATGGTTACAAAACTGTAACTTGACCTGTATCTGGTAATGGCGTAAACTATAGATAGTTTCCGCATCACAATACAAGGAGGTCATCCCGATGAAACATTTCAAAATTTCCGTTCTAATTTTACTTTTGCTGTTCGCCGCTGCGTGTATCCTGACCGGCTGCGGCGATACGTCGATCAGCTCGGAGATTTCATCCGCGCCGTCCGCCGCAACGCTCACCGACGAGCAGCGGAATTACGCCGTTGCCTGC
>WRDE01000070.1 GCA_009783605.1 Oscillospiraceae bacterium | reverse complement strand
GTTTGAGATTCAGCCCCCGTGCAGCCAATGATATGGGAACTTCAAATTCTATTGCTTTTTTTGCTGATTATTACTATTCCGGTACGCAATCCATTACTTTTGAAGCGATATACAGAACGGTATAAAAAAGGAGTACTCCATGAATATTTTATCAAAAACAGGTCGCCCCGGAACGTCAAGAACGGTTACGCCGGCGTCGGCTTTTATCCAGCCGTATGCGTTCGCAACCGGCGGGGACGGGGTCGCGGAGATCGAGCTTTACGGCGATATTGTCAGCAAGCGTCCGGTGGACTGGTGGACCGGTGAGCCGATCGAGGGATCGTTCATTATTCTATCGGATTTTTTAGCTGATCTTAAAAAAGTGGAGACTTCCAAAAAGCTCAGAATCCGTATTCACAGCGCCGGTGGCAACGCTTATGAAGCGCTGACGATACATAACCGGTTGAAGGAGATGTCCGGAAAGGGCGTCGAGATCGAAGTTATAGTGGACGGCGTGGCGATGTCCGGCGGTTCGCTGATCATGTGCGCCGGGGATTCGGTAAAGGTGTTCCCGGGCAGTTTGGTGATGATCCACTGTTGCTGGGTATTCATGTTTGGCGGATACAATGCCGCGGAGCTGCGGAAAGCGGCGGACAGCAACGACGCGGTTGACCGGTCTCAGGCGGCCATCTACCACGCTAAGACAGGCCTTTCGTTGGACGAGCTGACCGGTATGCTGGAGCGGGAAACCTATATGACCGGGCAGGAGGCCATCGACAGCGGATTTGCCGACGAGATGGTGGAGGGCGCCGCGCTGGAGATTGCCGCGTCCGCCGATCGCCGGACGCTTTTTGTCGGCGGGATGCCGGTGTGGTCGTCGTTACGGGAGGGCGGTATACCTACATCGACGGCAAGCTGATGGAGGCTATCGACCCGATCAACGGGCGGAACGTCATCAACGGCAAGGATTACGGCGCGGCGGTACGGGCGGCGCTGGGCAAGGCATAAAATTTAGCAGACAAACGGCGAAGCCGTTTGCCATGCGGGACGCGCGAGTCCTGCCGCGCCGCCTATAATTCATGCAAACCCCGCCCCCCCGGTTGACTTAACCGGGGGGCGGGGGTGTTCGCACTCCCGCGATATGCGCCGGATACGGCGTGACATTACGCTTGATAGAGCGACGAAAAGGAGAAAGTGCTTATGAACGCGAAAATACCGGAGAACACCGCTACCGACACTGCCGCTGCCGAAGAACAGGAGTATGCGGAGGCGATGAAAGCGGTCGAAAACAACAAGGGCACCTATACCCACAAATTCGTGGAGCCGTTCGTGTGGATGGGGAAAACCTATACCGAGCTGCGGTTCGACTGGGGCAGTTTGACTATGACGGATACCTATAACATAGAGGAAGAACTGCGGATTACGGGAAAAAAATCTGTTGTGTCCAAGAAGTTTGACACCTATTTCCATGCGGCGATGGCGGCCAGGGCCTGCACCGAAAAAATCGGCACCGACGCGATCGATGCCATGAGTATGGCGGACGGGCTTGAAATTCTGGAGAGGGCGCAGCTTTTTTTAATCAATCGGGGGTTAAAGTCGGCGACGGCGGGCACTGGAACCGGCAGCAATGCCTGATCATGTCCCGGAACAATTATACCCCGGTAGATTTTTGGCTGAATCTGCCGCTGTCGCAGTGGAGCGGGTGGGTTGCGGCCAATAACGCGGTCAATCCGAAAAAATAGCCGCCCGGGGGGCCGGGCGGCTGGTTGGTGCGGCGGTGATTATTGCAACCGTTGTGTCAAGGTGTCCTGCAAGACGCGGGACAGGCTCAAGCCGGATGCGACAACCTTGTCATCCATCCATTTCGGGATGCTGACGGTACGTTTGACGGCGCGGCCATCCTTTACGTCGGCTCTGACATAATTGACAAATTCCCGGTCGTTGGTTTGAACGCTTAACAATTCAGACGCGGCGGGTATCAGCATATTTTTGTCGGTCAGATATTCCAACCATTGGGTCAGAGCGGACTGCGCCATTGATACGGCGTTTACCAGATTTTTTCCTTCGCTGACACAGCCCGGAAGATCGGGAAAGGTGATGGTAAAGGTCGCGTCGGCATTGTGGTGGAAGATTGCCGGATAGACATATTCCATGAATAAAACCTCCTTCCATTCATGCTGTTATTTTGGGGCAAGGCGGTGGTGGGGCTGAGAGGACGCTTGCGTCCTCTATCTGAGCCCCGCCGCCTTTAGGATTTCCCGTGCTGTGTTTTCGTTGATTTCGGTATGGCCCGGGACTTGTACCGGTCTTGCGCCGTCCTTTTCGTAAATCGCGTGGTCGCCGGTTCGGTTGAGCTTGTATCCTGCGGCCGTCAGTTTTTTAACTAAGTCCCTGCGCTTCACTTGACCACCTCCTTACACCTATATTATACTACGTAATTTACGTAATGTCAATACTTATTTTACGTAATTTCGCGATTTTTTCAAAATTTTTTAAAAGTAGGTGAAATCCGTATGGCGACCAGAAAAGAATATGAGATGCTGTTCGCGCTCAACGCGCAAATGGGGAGCAGCTTTAACAGCACGTTTTCAAAAGCGCAGCAGCAACTGGTCGGTATGCAGAGGGAGCTCAAGGAGCTGTCCGAACGGCAGTCGGATATCGCCGCTTATGAGAAGCAGCAGGGCGCGGCGGAGGCCACGCAGAAAAAGCTGGAGACGCTCCAGGCGCAGTATGACAATGTCAAGCGGGAGATCGGCGAAACCGGTACCTACTCGTCCGCGCTGGAGAATAAATTGCTGTCGACCCAGCTGCAGATCGACAAGACCAGCGATTCGCTGGAAACCAAGACGCAGAAGCTGACGCAGATGGAGGCGGCGCTGCAGGGGGCCGGGGTCAGGATGGACAACCTCGGCAAAGCCAGCGCGGAGCTGGGCGGGCAGATCGAGCAACTCAAGCACAAGCAGGAGGAGGCGGCGGACGCGGCCGGAAGGCTCGGGGATTCGATGACCGAATCGATTGCCGCCGCCAGTCAGGCGTTTGTCGCGTCCGGGATCGCCAACGCGGCGAAGGAGGTCTTTGCTGTCTTTTCGGACAGCGCGGACGTCGCGATGGATTTCGAGAAGTCTATGTCGTCGTTGGAGGCGATACTGGGGGCTACCTCTGAGGAAATGAATATCTTGAAAGGCACCGCCAGTGAAGCGGGGCGGAATATGATATTCAATGCGGAAGAGATCGCCGGGTCGTACAAGTATATGGCGGTGGCCGGCGAGGACGCGTCCCGGATGCTGGACAGCATGAACGGGATCGTCAATCTGGCGCAGGGGTCCAACATCGATCTGGCACGGTCGGCGGAGATCGTGGCAGACTCGATGGAAGCTTTCGGGCTGTCGGCGAAGTATACGGATCATTTTGTCAATGTATTGGCGGCTACGACTAACGTGGCGAACACCGAGGTCGGACAAATCGGAGAGGGGTTTAAATATTTCGCGCCGGTCGCGTCGGCATTGAATTTTATCGTGGAGGACACTGCTTTAGCGTTTGCGCTGATGGCCAACAACGGAATCAAAGGGTCTCAGGCCGGGACCACGCTGCGCGGCGCCATGACCAATCTGGCGAATCCGGCGAAGAAGGCCGCCGCCGAAATGGATAGGCTGGGGATCAGCATTGAGAACCAAGACGGATCCATGAAGTCACTCGAGGAGATTATTTATCATTTACAGGATCGGTTTGACGGTCTGACAGAAAAACAGCAAGCGGCGGCGGCGGCAACCATTTTCGGGAAGGAATCCATGTCCGGTATGCTGTCGGTGATCCGGGCGACCGAAAAGCAGATGGACGACGCGGCGGAGGCCATCTACGGCGCGGATAAGGCGTTTGGCGGGCTTGGCGCGGCGGCCGGCATGGCGAATACCGCTACCGATAACGCCCGGAGCGCGTTGATCATCATGAATAACGCGAGCAACGATTTTAAGATGGCAGTCGGGGAAGCGTTGACGCCCGCGATAAAGGATTTGGCGAATGCCGGGGCGGATGCGTTCCGCTGGGCGGCGGATTTCGCCCGGGAGAACCCGGCGGTGGTTAAGGCTGTTACGGTGTTTACCGGGGTGATCGTCACCGCTACGGGGGCGCTGGCGGCGTATACGGTGGTGTCTAAGGCGGTGCGGGTGATGAATGTCGCGTTGGCCGGGTCGTTCGGGCCGATTATGGCCGTTACTGCCGCTTTCGCCGGGTTGGCGGCGGTTTTCACCTATATCGCTGACAATGGAAAATACGCGAATGAAGAAGTACGGGGATTATCGGTAACTACGCAGGAACAATATTGCAAGATGAAGGATCTGGAGCGGGAGTATAACGCGGTCGTCGATGCCGGGGAAGAACTGTCGGTCAACGCCCGGATGTTAAAAAGGGATCTGGACGATGCGACGGACGCTTTCAAAAATAACAGGCAGACAGCCGAAGAAGCGGCTGAGGCTCAAAAACGGTTTGTGGAAGCGTGTGCCGAAATTGAACGCGCCCGGGATGAACTGCTTGTTGGCGTCGATAAAGAAGGTCGGAGCACGAAGAACCTTGTAGACAGGCTGGAAGAACTTGTTGATGCGGATGGTAAGGTCACCGGATCGAAACAGGAAATGCTCGCGATCATTGATATGCTCAATGAGGCGATGCCTGAACTGGGCCTTTCATATGATGAACAAGAAGATCAAATAAATAGGTCTGTGAAAAAAGTCCGCGAACTTACCGAAGCGGAAATTGCCCGTAAAAAGCATGAGGCGAATCAAGACGCATTAAAGACAAATATTAAACTGCGTGATGAATGGGCAGAAAATGAAATACAAAACGCAAAAGATGTCGAGGTTGCCACTGATTTAATCAGAGTCGCACGGGAAAAGTATTATGAAGTAATCGAAGCGGGCGCAAACGATGAATATACTTTCGCGGATGATTATAACCGCGCCCTTTCTTTGGCTCTTATCCAGATCCAAGAAGCGGAAGAAGCTCTCGCCGAACAACAGGAAGAATGGGAGTTTGCGGTTGAAAAGGCGAATGAGTACAAGAATGTGGTCGGGAATTTGAGCGAAGAAATAGCAAAATTTGAGGTGCAGGACGCTATCAGTATTGTCACCGGCAAAGTGGAGGCACTGACCGAGGCGTATTACAATGCCTACGTAGAAGCGCACAAAAGCATTATCGGGCAGTACAAATTATGGGATGACGCGGCGGAGGTTATAGCTGTCAGCGCGGGCGAGATCAATAAGGCGCTGGAGAGTCAGGCGAAATATTGGCAGGATTATAACAAGAATCTGGCCGGGTTGTCTGACCGCACTGGTGATATTGAAGGTCTGAGCGAAATGATCTCCAGTTTCGCCGACGGCAACAAGGACAGCGTCAATGCGGTCGCCGGGATGGCGAAAGCGAGCGATGCCGATCTCAAGAAGATGGTCGCCAACTGGCAGAAGCTACAGGAAGAACAGGAACTTGTGGCCGGAAGTCTGGCGAAACTCGAAGTTGATTTCGATAAATCGATGGAAGAAATACAAAAAAGTCTGGAAGAATCCATTGAAAATATGGATCTCAGCGAGGAAGCCGCGAGAAAAGGGCGGCTCGCGATTGAGGCGTTTATTGATGGTGCGGAAGGTCAACTGCCTGCGGTTCAAGCGGCATATAAAAGGATCGCTGATGCCGCGAACGCTGGACTGGCGGGATACCTGTCGCCAAGAAACAGACCATCAACGGCCGGCGGCCATTCCGGTACCGGATATGCCAATTATATCCCATCCCATGCCGACGGATTGGATTATGTGCCGTTTGACGGGTATATTGCTGAACTGCATAAAAATGAGCGGGTATTGACGGCGGAGGCAAACAAAGCATATACGGAGTATCTCATGGTAGCGCCGCCGCTGATGGCGGCGATGTTTGCTGTCAGCGCTGCACCCAGAGCGGTAGGCGCGGAACTGAGTAGCGGCGGTAGCATTACGTTTGCGCCGCAATATCATTTTGCCGGGAATGAGACACCGGCGGAAGTGCAAGCCGTGTTCGATAGACATGACGATAGTCTTCGGGAGATGTTTTTCGATTTCATGGAGGATTATGAAGCCGACAAGGGCAGGAGGCGGTATTGATGAAAACATATACCACCATGCAGGGTGATAAATGGGATCTGATCGCCTATACCCAACTCGGCGACTGTGCGCACACGGATAAGCTGATAAATCTGAATCCGCAGTACCGGGAGTATTATATTTTTCCGGCCGGGATTGAGCTGGCGCTGCCGGAAATTGAATCGGATATTGTTGATTCCACGCCGCCGTGGAGGAGGCCCGAAGGATGAGCGATAAAAACCAAGCGCGGCGGGTGCGGGTGGAAGCGGCGTTTGCCGGCAAGGATATTACCCGGTCGCTGCTGCCGTATTTGAAAACCATCACCTACACCGATAATGAGGAAGACGAAACCGACGATCTGCAGTTCCAGTTACATGACCGTGAGGGCGTCTGGCTGACGGGGTGGCTGGGGGATGTGTTTAAGGCCGCCGTTACTCAGGCACAGCCAGCGGCGGCAACAGCGCCGGTTGCAACAGCCGTTACGGCGACGAAAATGTATCGGGTAACGTCCAATATCGGGTTGTATGTGCGCAGCGGCCCCGGCAGCGGCGGCAATATCGGTACGCTGGTATGGGGCGCTCAGATCGTAGTCAAGTCCATCTCCAACGGGTGGGCTTGTATTGATTTCCGGGGAAAGACCGGGTATGTCAGCGCGAAGTATATCGCGGAGATATCGGTCAGCAATACTGCCGGGTGGGTGTTTGGTGAAAAAGTCACGGTGAGCGGGCAGCCGCAGTATTCCAGCTATGGCGTCGGAACGCCGGGGGCGGCGGTGAGTAACCGCACCGGGCATATTACCGGGTTGAATCTGGCGAGCGGGATCAAATATCCGATCCACGTCGACCAAATGGGCTGGTTTGCTGAAAGTCAGGTGAAGAAGGCCGACGACACCGGCGGGGGTACGGCGGCGGTGACCGCGCCGGCACGGGTACCCGGCTTTACTATACAGGCGAAATTTGTCCGGGATAACTGGCACGGCGACGGTGTGGACAAGGTGCTGGACAGCGGTCAGTTTGAACTGGATGCCGTGACCTGCGACGGACCGCCGGCGGTTATCAATATCAAGGCTACATCGCTACCTTACGGCACACGGCTCCGGCAGACCGAAAAAAACCGGGCGTGGGAAGCGGTTTCATTGTCGGGGATCGCCAAGGAAATGGCGCGGAACGGCGGGATGGCTTGTCTGTTTGAATCTGTCTATGATCCGTACTATGAGCGGCAGGAGCAGGTACATACCAGCGATATCCAATTTCTTTCGGAACTGTGCCACCGGGCGGGGATCTCGCTCAAGGTGATCAACAACATCATTGTCCTGTTCGATCAGACGATTTATGAGAAAAAGGCGCCTGTTTTTGATGTCCGGCGCGGCGATGGCACTTACAGCAAATATCGGCTGCAGACCGGCGAAACCAGGACGAAATATACCTCCTGCCGGGTGAGTTATACCGATCCGGCCACCGGCAAAAAAATTGAAGCAATCTTCTATATGAATGGTTGCAGAAGTAACGCTTTTCCGCAGCGGCCGACATTGCGCCGTGGATCCAAGGGGCAGGATGTTCGGGATATGCAAAAACTCCTTGTCGACCGGGGGTATCCGCTTCCGAAGCATGGCGTTGACGGCCTGTTCGGGCCGGAGACCGAGAGCGCGGTCAAATCGTTCCAGCGTTCAAATAAATTGTCGGTTGACGGTGTTTGCGGCCCGAAAACATGGGCGGCGTTGGAAAGCACGACGACAGATGGGCTTAACCGGAACGGTCAGCAGCTGGAGATCACCGCGAAGGTGGCCAGTTACGCGGAGGCGCTGACGCTGGCCGAAAAGATGCTGCGGCTGCGAAACAAAAAGGGGCTGACCGCCAGCTTTACCTTCCCGTTTGATCCCGGTCGTGTTGCCGGGATCACCTGCACGTTGAGCGGGTGGGGGCCGTGGAGCGGGAAGTATATCATCACCCAAGCGAAGCATACCGCCGGGGGTTCGGCTTCCACGACACAGGTTTCGCTCCGGCAGGTATTGGAGGGGTATTGATGGATGAACTAACTTTGTTGAAAAGCATGGTACGGATCGGCACGGTTCGGGCGACGGATGAAATAAAGAATAAGGCCCGCGTCTGGTATGACGCTATGGGCATGATGTCCGGCTGGCTGTATGTCACGAAACGCGGGGAACCGTGGATGCCGCAAATAGATGACTGCGTACTCGTCCTGTGTATCCCTGTTTTGAATGGGGACGGGTTCATACTGGGGGGAATCTGATGGGAAAAATCGGGTGTTTGGGAGATATTGTGTTTACCGTATCTTCCGATAGAATTATAACGCCGGATAATGTGCAGCATTCCGGTTCTGCGCGGTACTCCGACCATCAACGCCACCTGCGGAAGTCGCTCCCGGAGTTTACCGGCGTCGACACGGATAAAATGTCTTTTACGAT
>WRDE01000069.1 GCA_009783605.1 Oscillospiraceae bacterium | reverse complement strand
CCGGCAGTTTTGTCATGGTGTTTTCCGACAGCGGCATGCCTTACGATCCCCTGAGCGCGGCGGCGCCGGACATTTTGCTCCCGGCACAGGAGCGGGAGATCGGCGGGCTTGGGTTATTCTTGGTTAAAAAGCTGATGGATTCGGTCACATACCGTTACGAGGACGGCCGGAACATTCTGACTGTCGAAAAACGTATTTGACGGGAGGGGGAACATCCTTGACAAAAAAGCTGCGGGATACGCTTTTGCCGGCTGTTTTATTTTTTACCGTAACCATGCCGTTCAGAAGCTTGTTCAGCGTATTGGGATTGACCGAAATGCGCCCGGCCAGCGCGCTGCCTCCCGTGCTGGGATTAATGGCAGGAATACCCGGCGCGCTGGGCTGCGCCATCGGAAATTTTATCGCCGATATGGTTTCGGGGTACGATCTGCTGATCTGTATATTGGGATTTCCCGCGCAGCTTATTTACGGCATTCTTCCGCTGTTGATATGGAAGCTCATCCGCTGGCGGAGCGCGGACGAGCCTGCGGTTTTCAGGCTCAATAACGCAAAAAACGTGATCAGATATATATTGATCATATTCGTCAATTCCGTCATCATGGCGGTTTTGCTGGGCGCGATCATGCAGGGCTTCGCTATAAGCCCGCTGTTATCCACCGCTACGCTCATGATGTTTTTGAACAATTTTGTGTTTTGCATGGTATTGGGGATCCCCGCCGTCATATTCTTATCCATCAAAAAATCCAAAGCGGGTAACGGAAATTATAAGGGATTATCATTAAACGAGCGGTTGGTGCTGGTTTTTCTGCTGGCAGGCGTTATTTCGGCGGGCATGATCGGGGTTTTTGCCTATACCGAGCTGCACGGTATCATAGCCGACCCGCTGGCCATGTGGAACCGGATTTATTTCTATATGGCGGCAAACCTGTTTATCTTTGATTTGATCGCGATCGCCGTCCTCCGGTATGCGGAAAAACGGGTGACAATCCCGATAGAATCCATCGCCGATATGGTTGAGCATTACGTCAGCGGCGGCGGCGGGACTGCCGTGGGAAAAAAGGACGGCGCCCTTATCGCCGCCGCATGTGAAAAATTCGGTGAAATCCGCAACGAAACCGGCGTGCTGGCCGGCGCTTTTCGGACAATGGTGCTGGATTTGGAGAGCTACATTGATCATTTGACTGCGGTCACGGCGGAAAAAGAACGCATCGGCGCGGAGCTTTCGGTCGCCGCTAAAATCCAGGCGAGTATGCTCCCCTGCGTTTTTCCGCCCTTTCCCGCCCGGGAAGAATTTGACATATACGCCTCCATGCTTCCGGCAAAAGAGGTGGGCGGCGACTTTTATGATTTCTTTTTTATCGACGAAAATATCCTTGCCATAGTGATTGCCGACGTTTCAGACAAGGGCGTTCCGGCGGCGCTGTTTATGGTCATAGCCAAAACCCTGATCAAAAACAACGCCTGTGCCGGCTTAAGCCCCGAAGCGGTTTTTGAAACGGTAAACAATATGCTGTGCGAAAACAATGAGGAGGGTATGTTTGTCACCGCCATTTTAGGGTACATGGATATACGGGCAGGGAGGTTTGCGTTCGTCAACGCCGGACACAACCCGCCGCTCCTGAAACGCGCGGACGGACAATTTGACTGGCTGAAGGGTAAGGCGGACTTTGTTCTCGCCGGCCTGGAGAATATGACTTACAGGCGGCATGACATGGCCCTCCGCCCGGGGGATACGCTGCTGCTGTACACCGACGGTATAATCGAAGCGGTCAACCCGGCGTCTGAGCTGTTCGGCGAGACGCGTCTGCTTGAAGCAATGAACAGAAACCCTGATCTGCCGCTTCACGAAATTACGGTATTTATCAAGCGCGAAATCGACAAATTCGCACAGGGGACACAGCAGGCCGATGATATGACCATGCTGGCGGTGAGAATCAATAAAAGGAAAGAATTGGGTGTCATATGAAATTGAAAAAACTGATGGGCGATAAACGCCGGGCGGCCTGGCTGTTATCTCTGCTGATATGGCTGTCCTTCGCGCAGCCGCCGGCTCCGATTGCCGCCGGTTCGGTGGAAGCGCTTTCTGCACAAGAGATATATTTGCTGCGTACGGATTTTGACGCGGAGCCGTATCTGTCCGACCCGGCGATTCTGGATTCCGAAAGAAGCCTGCCGGCCGGGACAATGGGGGCCGGCGGCTGGTATGTAACATCCAGCGATTCCGGCGGGTTCAGCGCGTCCAATTATTTTAGAATAACGGATCACAGCGTCACGCCGGATAAAAGAACAGCGGAATATTATTGCTCCACCTCCAGCAGGCAGATCAATATAGATCTCACCGAACCGATCCTGCCGGATACCGGCCGATATGGCCTCAGCTTTGATTTTGAGCTGGACGTTTCGGTGGACGGCGGCGGATTTTACAACATCATGTTCGCGAACGGCGGGTATGACACGGCAGCGGCGCCGGCGGGCAATACCAATCTGCCGGAAACCGGGATCCGGATCTATTCCGGCGGCGGCATACGGCTCGGCGCCAAGACGTTTGTAAACGGCAATATCGGGTGTAACCGGTGGTATCGGGTAAATGTCATCATCGACACCGATACCGGGCAGGCGGTATGGTATATCCATGACAGCGAGGAGGCGTTTCAAAACGCCGTCCGGGACGGAACCGGCATCCAAACCGCTTTTCCGGTCAGTGAGGACGACCCGCTGTGTGCCTTCCGGATTGCGGGGATGGGAACCAGCTCCGCCGGCATCCTGCGGATCGACAACCTTCGGATTTTCAAAGGGGAAACCGACCCGGAATCTCCCGTCTTCGTCAACGATCCCCGGGAGATTCCGGAACTGCCCGAAACAGCCTTCGCCTATTCCCGGCTGGGCCAGTTTGTGGGCTCCGACGGCAGCTCCCGGAATTTCGCCTGGCAGACGCCCGCGTCCTATCGGGGCGGGGCAAGGCTCCAATATATTGAGGCATCCGGATTGGTCGGCAGCCTGTTCCCGGCCGACGGCATGAACACGGTGGAAGCGGAAAAACTGCCGGTGATATTCGGACAGCGCCACTCCTTCCACGCGTCGGCGGCCGGACTGGCGCCGGACACAGAATATGCCTACCGGATCGGCGGGGATGGAGATAGCTGGAGTGAAATTTACTTTTTTAAGACCCTGCCGGAGAGCGGCGGGTTTGGGTTTATCGCCGTGGGCGACACCCAGATGCAGAATTCGGGGGCGGACGCTGCCAGCTGGAACCACACGGTTGAGACCTTTTCCGATATGTTCCCCGACGCCGCGTTCCTGCTCTCGGCCGGCGACCAGGTGGATGCCGCCACCGGCGAATTCCTGTATGACCGATATTTTTCTCCCGAACGGCTGCCCGCGCTGCCGATAGCGCCGACGGTCGGCAACCATGACTGTAATGCGCCCCTGTTTGTTAAGAATTATAACCTGCCGAACAAGGGCGCTTATGCCGAGGACGGCGCCGGGCCGGGATATTACTATATCTATCAAAACGCGTTATTTATCCATCTGAATCTGGGGAGCTATGACACGCCGGTAAACGAGACGGAGCAGGAGGCGTTTATCGCGGGCGCTATCGCGGCGCATCCGGATGTGATATGGCGTATCGTGTCGATGCACTACGATATTTACGGTTCCGGTTCCAATCACTCCAACAGGTTATATACCGCCGAGATGCGCCGCAGCCTGTTCCCGATTTTTGACCGGAACGGCATCGACGCCGTATTCACCGGCCACGACCATTCCTTTGCCCGCTCGTATATGATGCTGGATGATGAGCCGCTGCACGATCAAACGGCGGCGGCCGGAAACACCACCGTTCTCAACCCCCGGGGCACCCTATATATGACCCTCAGCACCTCTACCGGCAATAAATACTACAATTTGACATCAGTTGCGCAGCCGTGGGTGGCGGCAAGAAAACGGTTGGAGGCGCCTTCCTTTTCGTATATTCAAATAAGCGATACCTCATTGAGAATCGACACGTATCAGACCGATGACCGGGAGCTATATGACAGCTTTGAGATCCGAAAAGGAGCGGAAACCGAACCCGCCGAATTTACCGTTACCGCGGTAGCGGGACCCGGCGGCACCGCCACCGGCGGCGGAATCTTCGCCGCCGATACCGAAATCACCCTCACCGCCATCCCGGATACCGGCTATGACTTTGACGGCTGGTATGAGGATGGGATAAAAATTCCGGAGGTCGGGAGCGTCTATACATTTGAAGTGACCGCTGACCGTATAGTAGAAGCGCGGTTTAGTGAGATGCCCCGCCCACTTCTGACGATTGCGCTGGATAAATCCGCCTTAACCATGAAAGAACATCAAGCCGAAACCGCAGTGCTGACGGTTTCCTTTGACCCGCCGGATACCACCGACGACCGGACGGTGATATGGCTGTCCTCAGACGATCAGGTCGCAATGGTGGAAAACGGTATTGTCACGGCAAAAAATCCCGGAACGGCGGCCGTCACGGCGAAAGTTGGCGACATAGAAGCGGTTTGCGTGGTCACCGTCAGCGAAAAAATTCTGATCGGGATCCGCATCGCCACCCCGCCGGATAAGACCGTTTACCAGACCGGCCAGATTTTTGATCCCGCGGGGTTGACGCTGGCGGCGGTATACGACAACGGTTCCACTGAAACAGTTGCCGCCGGGTATGAGTATTATCCTGACGGCCCCCTGACCGTCCACGATACCATCATAGTCATCATCTACGGCGGGGAAACAGCGGATATGACTATTACGGTTGAAAAAAAGGCCGGGATCCCCGGCAATGTCAGCGGCAGCGGCACCCTCGGCTTAAATGACACCCGGATGGTCCTGCAGTACTTGGTCGGCAAAATCAACTTTACAGACGAACAGTTAGCGCTCGCGGATGTGAACGGCGATGAACTGATCACCGTCGCCGACGCGCGGCTGATTTTGCAGTATCTTGTCGGCAGGATTCCCTTTTTCCCGATTTTCAGACCGGAATAAAGAATCAAGCGTGCCGAAACGAAAAAAATCAACAAGAAATTCGTCGCCGGATTGAAAGGGCGGCGAAAATGTGGTAAACTGATATCCGAGGCGAAGTATCATAGGCAAATAAATCATTTGGAGGAACAGAAAATGAAAAAAATCTTATTGGCCGGTCTATGTTTGCTGGCGCTGCTGGTGCCGGCACTGACAGCGTGTAACTCAGGCGGCAATGGTTCCGGCACGCCTTCGGAAAACACCGAGGGATTGATCGTCATCGGATTTTCACAGGTCGGCGCGGAATCCGACTGGCGCCTTGCAAACACAAAATCCATGCGGGAAACCTTTACCGAGGCAAACGGGTATAAGCTGATCCTGAAGGACGCGCAGGGAAAATTAGAAAATCAAATCACCGCTATCCGGGAATTTATCGCGCAAAAGGTTGACTATATCGTTTTTGCCCCCATTTCCGAGGAGGGCTGGGAGGATGTGCTGACCGAGGCCAGGAAAGCCGGCATTCCGGTCGTCATCGTCGACCGGATGATCAAAACATCCGACGACAGCCTCTATACCTGCTGGGTCGGCTCGGATTTCCACAAGGAGGGCGATACCGCGGTCGCGTGGATGGAAGCGACATTCCAGGATAAAGCCGATCTGAAGATCGTGCATCTGCAGGGCAGCATCGGTTCGTCGGCGCAGATCGGCCGCACCGACGGCCTTGGGGCCGGTGCCGACAGAAACGCCGGCTGGGACGTGATATACCGCGCGACCGGTGATTTTACGCAGGTGAAGGGCAAAGAGGTCATGGAATATGTCTTAAAGCAATTTGACCGCATCGACGTGTTATATTGCGAAAACGACAATATGGCCTTCGGCGCGATGGAAGCAATGGATATGGCCAAGCGGACATATGGCATAAACGGCGACACCCAGATCATTTCCTTTGACGCGACCCGCGCGGGATTGGATGCCACCATAAAAGGCAAAATCACCTATAACGTGGAGTGCAATCCGCTGCACGGCCCCCGAGTGGAAGCGATTATCAAACAGTTGGAAAAGGGAGAAACGCCGGATAAACTCGCGTATGTGGAAGAGGTCGCGTTTGACGCGGCGACCATCACGCAGGAGGTTATTGACGCGCGCATGTATTAACGCGCCGCGGTTTCGGAGATGTTTCGCTGTGGCTCTATGGGAACGGCATGTGCTGAGGGAAGGAAATGATGTTTATGCGTAAGAATATATCGGTCTGGCTTGCGCTCATATTTGTGATCGCTATCGCGGCGGTGTTTTTTATCAGTCTCGGAAGCGGAGGTTCTGTCGCGCGGGATTCCCTTTATACCGATCTGACGGCCTTTCCCGCCTATGTGAAAAACGGTTACGAGTCGGCTTACGCGAACCTTGACCCGGAGCTGACCGACTGGGACATGGTGCTGCCCGCGAGCCACCATACCGATATCCGCATGAACAAACTGCCCAAAAGCAGCTATTTCGATACCTCCTCCGATTTTTTGTCCATCCGGGATCGCAAGATTGAGGATTTTACCATATTGATTCCGTTTGAGCTGAGCCACGGAAAAATCGGAAGCCTCTACGGTGACAATCCTGTCGCGCCGGGTATGTATCTGGCCGGGATCGGCGAAAACTGGGAAATTTATATCAACGGGGATCTCATCGCCAAGCAGATATATCTGAACCAGGAAAATCAAATCACCTCTTTCAGAAGCCAGCGGGGGGTTATCATCCCGTTTGACAAACGTTTCCTCAACGAGGGCCTCAACCATTTGGTGATTCATATCATCGGCGCGCGCAGCAGCCCCTCTACCGGCCTGTTCTATACCGGGCCCTATTATATCGGCAACTACACCCAGATATCCAGCGCCGGCACCAATTTTTTGACCGTCGCGCTATGCACGATTTTTATCTTTTTGGGGTTTTACCATATCCTGCTATATTTTTTACGGAAGACCGACCGGTATAACCTGTTGTTCGGTATATTTTCCGGTTTGCTTGCCATTTACTATTTTACGCGAAGCGCGGTTATTTATCACGTTTTCGACGACACCGCCGTCACCCAGCGGATTGAATTTGCCGCGTTTTATCTCATCTGGTTCGCTTTTGCCGTATTTTTGGAAAACTTGAATTTCGGCAGAATCCGGCGGGTCACTGTCGTCTATGGCGTCGCCTGCGCTGTGGGGATTGCGCTGCAGGGCTTCTTCCCGATCTGGTTCGCGGGCGATCTGCTGGTTGTCTGGGAGATTTTCGGCAGCGCGTATATCCTGTATATCGCCGGTTTTGATCTCATTTACACGTTCATCAAAAATATCTGGACACAGCGCAAAAAGGAAGAAACGGCAAATAAGCCGTCCGGCTTCCGGCATTTGATTTTGAACGGGTTGAAACAAACCGAGCTCGGCAACATCTTTATCCCGATGATTATCGTTTTTTGCACCACGATATATGATATATTGGATCTGGCGTTCTTACATACCGGCGCTCTGCTCACGCTCTACGGCTTTTCGGTGTTTATGCTCTGTATGGCTTTTATGCTGGCCCGCAAATACACCAACCGATTTGAAGAGACTTCACAGATGAATGAAATGCTTGAGACAACCGTCAGGCAGCGCACTAAGCAGCTCGAGGAACAGGTGTTGATCGCCGAGACGGCGTCCCGGGCCAAAAGCGATTTCCTTGCCAATATGAGCCATGAAATACGCACGCCAATGAACGCCATCATCGGTATGACCGCGATCGGAAAATCCGCCTTTGACGTCGCCCGGAAGGACTACAGCTTCAGTAAGATTGAAGACGCGTCAAATCATCTGCTCGGCGTTATCAACGATATTTTGGATATGTCAAAAATCGAAGCTGGCCGGTTTGATCTTTCGGAGGAAGAGTTCAGTTTTGAGAGAATGCTGCAGCGGGTGGTAAACGTTGTCAACTATAAAGTGACCGAAAAACGGCAAAGGTTCAAAATCTATGTCGACCGGGATATTCCCGAGTTCTTGGTCGGCGACGACCAGCGGCTGGCGCAGGTCATTACAAACATTGTCGGAAACGCGGTGAAGTTTACGCCGGAAGAGGGGAAAATCCGGATCGGTACATACTTTTTAAGTGAATCCGACGGCATTTGCGACATCAAGATAACGGTATCCGACACCGGGATCGGCATCAGCCCCGAACAGCAGGCCCGTCTGTTCAAATCCTTCCAGCAGGCGGACAGCGGGACCTCCCGCAAATTCGGCGGAACCGGGCTGGGCCTCGTCATCTCCAAGAGCATCGTGGAACTGATGGGCGGCGAGATATGGGTGGAATCCGAGCTTGGGAAGGGCTCTACCTTTGCTTTTACCGTCCGGGTAAAACGCAGCGAGATAGATGAACAGAAGCTGATGGGGTATAATCTCAACTGGACCGGCGTCCGTATCCTGGTAGCCGATAACGACACCGATACGATGGCGTTCTTTAGAAAGATCACCGGAGAATTCGGCGCCAGATGCGATACGGTTTTAACCGGAGCCGACGCGCTTGCGCTTATCCGGCAAAACGGCGGCTACAACATATATTTTATCGGCTGGGAACTGTCTGAT
>WRDE01000068.1 GCA_009783605.1 Oscillospiraceae bacterium | reverse complement strand
TCTTTTTTCCGTCCCGCTGCGTCAAAAATGCTCGTAATAAACAAATTATTCCTGCGCTTTTTTCCTTGCGGGACGAAAAAAATCTTCGTTTATCCGCTCACGCTTAATTCCCGAGGAAGTCTAATGAACTCCTAATTCCTCACTCCTACTCCCACCGCGGCCGGCATATCTGATGCGCTGAATCGGCCGTGATCGAGTAATAGTGTTTCAAAATCTGCTCATAGGTCCAGCCCGCCTCGTTGGCGTACCCCACCGCGCCCATCTGGCTCAGGCCGACGCCGTGGCCGTAGCCGCCGGCGGTGAAGGTCAGCATGTCGGTGGATTGGTTATAATCGACGGTAAAGGCGTGGGAACGCAGGGTGTTGTTGCCGATGGCGCCGCGGATGTCGATGCCGCGCAGATAGATTTTTTTGCCGTTGTCGGTATAGTAGCAGTTGGTGCTGACCACATACCCGCCGAAGGTGTCATAAGAAGTCGCGTAAACCGGAACCAGCACGCCGTTCTGGCTTGCCGGCGGATCGAAATCCACCGATTTCGCCCGACCGCCGGTCCGGTTGGACACATATGTGTTCAATTTCGCCTTCAGCGACGCGAAAGAGATGCTGTAGTTAGAGGTCAGCCTCTCGCCGTATTTGCTGAGATAGCTTTCGGTCTCATACGGGCTGGGTACCGCTTTGAGATACGGCAGGCTGGCGGTGAACACATTCTGGCAGTTGGCGGTCCCGCCGTTGCTGCTGGCGAAATACATGGTGCTGATCACCGAACCCGCGAGCGAGCCGGCGCCCGGGTGGATGATCTTGACCCCCAGCACCTCGCCCACCGCCTGATAGATTTTCCGGTCGTTGGCGTTATCTAAATTGATGGTTTTGGAGATGCCGAATTCCCGTTTTTGGGTGACGCAGAAATGCAGCATATAGGAATAACTGGCCACCGCCTGGGCTTTCTGGGCCTCGGTGGAATTCACCATATACGCGGCCGATCCCAGCTCCTGCTTCACCACACAGGCGACAGCATATTGCAGCTGTTCGGGGGTGGTGACCGGGTAGGAGGCGCCGTTGATCCACAGCTTCAGCGCCGAATACGCGGTCTGCTCGGCGTAAGGCGTGACCGGCAGCTCCCCGCTGACCGGCGGCGCCGGATCGGTTGTCTTCGGCGGTTCCGGAGCGGTCGCCGCGGTCGGCGGCGCTGTCGTGGCCGGCGCGGCGGCGGAAGCAGTCGTTTCGGTTGTCTCCCGGACCGTCTCGGTACCGGCGGTGGCGGCCGTCACTGTTGTCGTCGGAGCGTCGGTAAGAGCGGGCGGCGCGGAAGTTTCTAACGCGGTTGTTTCCGCCGCGGCAGACGCGGCGGAGGCGGTATACGCTGCCGTGGCCTCCCCGGCCGTCAGCCCCGGCGGCAAAATCGCCTGCGGGTTAAAGAGCAGCTCCCCCTCTTCGGCCTGCTGCTCCCCGTCCGCCAGCCGCCGGGCGCAGACCACTAACTTCAATCCATTTTTACCAAGCGGTTCGGTGGCCAGCAGCAGCAGCCGGTCGCTGACCTCCGGCGTCACCGTTGAGATATAGAGCGAACGGCGGCACAGCTGCTCGATAAACGCCGCGAAATCCTCGTCGCCCGTGAAATCGCCCCGGCGGTAATCAAATCCGTCCCCCCCGGGCTCCTCCACATACATCACCGCAAAAACCTGCCAGCGGGCGGCCTCATACAGGGTGTTCATCACCGCCACCGGATGCTCCAACCAGTAATCCCGGGCGGTATACAGAATCAGCGGCGAAAACATCTGGTTATCCGGCGCGCTGTTGCCCTGTATCGTCAGCACCCGGTTGACCTCATCGGCGCTGTCCAAGCTGCCGGCATCAAAATACAATACCCCGAAATCCGAGCTTTTTCCGCTGAAGTCGATGCGGGCATAGTCCTTATCATCGTTTTGGACCACCGGATAATGGATCCCTGTCCCGTCGATAGTCAGCCAGCCGCGGATATCCGGGTTGAGATCATACAGCTCCCGGAAAGCGGGCAGCATCCCGGCCGGATACCGCACCGTGGCGTTGGCCCCCGCCACCGTGTTGAATCCGGCCTTGTATAACCCTTTCAGTTGGTCATAATGGGTCCGGTTCTGCCCCGGGGCGGAAAAATACCTGTTGAAGGACTGCCACCCGAAGAATACCGTCATGATCAGGCCGGTGGTGATCAGCAGCCGGCGGATAAATTTGAGCCGGTGTCTGGTAAAAACCAACCGGCGTTTTTTTAACGCTCCCGTGTCCCGGGATTCCTCCGCCAGCAACTTTCCGCCGGCCAGCACGGCGGGCAGCGCTTCTATATACCGCCGGACCATATCCAATGCGTGGGAGGTCGCCAGCCGCCGGACCTGTTCCCGGTCCAAATTCCCGGCGCTGCCGGTTTCTCCGGACTGCTCCCGGACGGCCTCGGACAATTCCTTTACCCACACCCGTTTATCGTCGGCCACCGCGATAAATACCGTGCCGGCGGCGATATTTCCGCTGGGACCGGGGCCGGCTACCCCAGTGATACCGACGCCGATATGGGCGCCGGCCCGCTGCCGGACGCCGGACGCCATCGCGGCGGCCACGTCGGCGCAGACGGCGCCCTGTTCCGCCAGCAGCGGCCCCGGAACCCCCAGCATATTCTGTTTTATCTCAGGGGAATAGGCGGCGACGCCGCATTCAAACACCGCCGACGCCCCGGCCACCCCGGTCAGCCGTTCCGACAGCATACCGGCGGTACAGGATTCGGCGGTGGCGATTTTCATCTCATGTCCGGCCAGCAGCGCCACCACGCGTTCGACTAACGAACCGCCGTCAACGCTGTAAACCGCCCCGCCGAAACGGTTGATGATCTCCTCCACCGTCTGGCCGCAGAGGCTTTGGGCCGCCCCCTGGCCGGTCCCCCGGGCGGTGATCCGCAGCCGGACCTCGCCGGCGGTTATAACTGCGTTTTCGCCGGTATAGCATACGGCAACAGGGTTTCCCGTCTCGGTCAAATCGGCCAGCTGTTCGGTGATGGCCGATTCCGCCATCCCGAAGATGCCGACGGTGGCAAAACAGAACACCTCGCCGCTGAACTTGACCAAATAAGGCGCCGCATACCGCTCAAACATCGGGATCAGCTCGGCCGCCGGACCCGGCAGCAGGATATAACTCTGGTCATACCGCTCGATCGCCATGCCCGGGGAAATGCCGCTGTCGTTGGGAAAAACAACCGCGCCCTCGGGTATCATCGCCTGCCTGCGGTCATTTTCAGAGGGCTTCGCGTCACCGTCATCAGGGTAATATCGGGCGGTTATCCGCTCCCAGCTTTCCTCATGCAGCGACAGCGGGATCCCCAAGAACCGGCAGACCGTCTCCTTGGTCAGCCCGTCGGCCAGCCCGCCGGTGATGAGGATCAGATCGCTGCGCTGCCGGGCCAGCTCCAGCGTCTCCGCCAGCCGGACCCGGTCGCCCCCCACCGTGGTCTGCATCACCGCCGGCAGCCCGCAGGCCGCCAGCTGCGCGGCAATATACCGGCTGTGCGTATTGTCGGCGTCCCCCGTCAGCAGCCCGGTACTGACAGTGATGATCTCGGCTCGCATATGGCCTCCCGATTTATGTAAAATCATAGACCGAACACATCGATCAATAGCATATCGACAACTATATCCAATATCTTTCTTTTAACCATGTCGCCGACTGCCGCAATCCGTCCACTGTCTTTACTTCCAGTACGGCGCAGCATTCATGTAGTTTTGCCAAGTCAAGATATTTTATTATATCCAAGTCGCCCTCGCCCAATGGAAGATGATTTTCTTTTCCTTTCGCGTCATGGATGTGCATATGATACAACCGGTCGATATGCCGGTCAATAAGAGGACGTTGCTTGAAATCATTTCCCGCGTCATGACCGATGTCAAAGGTGACCGCGAAAACCTCACTTTCAAGGAGAACAGAGAGACCTCTCTGTCCAAACTCTTGTTGAAATGCGCGTGTGTTCTCCACACAGATTTTTATATCGTGATCATCGATTTTCGCCACGCAGGCATCCCGAAACGCTACCAGCTTCCCCAAATATTCCGGCTCATATTCATCGAAGAGACACACTTTTCTGTCAGGGAGGGTAAAGTAGTCGCCTAACGGCAGGTGCATATTCAAAACCGGAACGGTCAACTGCTTAGTGGCTTCAATCATTTCCAATACCGTTTCGGTATATACCGCCGCGACTTTATCGTTGAAATCACAGGGATTCAAAAATCCACTAAGATGTATTGTGTAAAAAACGCCATAATTGTCAGCAATTTGGCGCAGCTCTTCTATATCTAATCGGTTGGCCTGATATTCAGGCATATCCATGCTGAGTTCAACGAAGCTCAGTCCCAATTCACGGCAGAGTGCGGCGCAGGATTCCAAAGATTTCATTTCTATCAGTGTCGGCATTCCAAAGTGCATCGTATCACCTTCTTTTAAAACCTGCTCCCATTATATAACCTCCGCACCGCTTGCGTCAAGCGGTGCGGATTATTAATATGATTTTAAGCGCGGCTGCGCCGCACAAACGCACAGCGTTTGTGCGGTTAGTTATCCACCCAACTAACCCGCACCCCATCAACAGCCCGCTCCACTAACGCCGCCACATCTAACGCCGCCTCCGCCGCCTCCAGCATCTCCAATTTCGGCCGGGTCCGGGGGTGGCGGGGGGTGAAGACGGTGCAGCAGTCCTCATAGGGCTGGATTGAGATGTCAAAGGTGTCGATTTTGCGGGAAACGGCGATGATCTCCTCTTTGTCCATCCCGATCAGCGGCCGCAGTACCGGCAGTCCGGTCACCGCGTCGGTGCAGCCCAGCGCCGGCAGCGTCTGGCTGGCCACCTGTCCCAGCGACTCGCCGGTTATCAGCGCGCCGCCGCCGTCCCGCAGCGCCACCGCTTCGGCGATCCGCATCATAAACCGCCGCATGATCAGCGTAAACAGATCCTCCGGGCAGGCCCGGGCGATGGCCTCCTGTATCTCGGTAAACGGCACGATGCCGAGCCGCATCGGTCCGGCCCAGGCCGCCAGCTTCCCGGCCAGCGCCGCCACCTTTTGCTCCGCCCGCTCGCCGGTATAGGGCGGCGAGGCGAAATGGAGCGGCGACAGCTCGACGCCGCGTTTGGCCATCATATACCCGGCCACCGGCGAGTCGATGCCGCCGGACAGCAGCAGCACCGCCCGGCCCCCGGTCCCCACCGGCATCCCGCCGGCGCCCGGCAGCTGGGCCGCGTGGATATACGCGCCAAAATCCCGGATCTCGGCCATCACCAACAGCTCCGGGTTATGTACGTCCACCGTCAGGTGAGGAAAAAATTCCTACAGATAGCCGCCCACCGCGGCGCTGAGTTCCGGCGAGGTGAGCGGAAAGGTTTTATCGCTGCGTTTGCTCTCCACCTTGAAGGTTTTCACCCCGCGCAGCTGCGGCGCGAGATAGTCCGCGGCGGCGGCACAGATAGCGGCCAGATCCTTTTCGGTCACCGCCGCCCGGCTGAACGCCGCAATGCCGAACACCTGCCCGACCCGGGCAGCCGCAGCCTCCCAGTCAATATCGGTGCTGGCCGGTTCAATAAATATCGTCGATTGGGCTTTCCGCAGCCGGAAATCCCCCAATCCGCGCAGCCGCCGACGCAAATTTTTCAGCAATATCTCCTCAAATGTGCCGCGGTTCAGCCCCTTGAGCGCCAATTCACCGGTTTTGATCAAAAGTATCTCGGATCCAGCCGGCAACGGTTTGATTTCAGCCATATACCCCCCAGATTAATTCATAATGCGTAATGCATAATGCATAATTATTTGCACATTTTTAATTTTTATACGTTAAAGCACAGACAAACGCCGCCATATGGTATAATTCCATTGTGCATGGATCTGCACGTTCCCAATTTCTATGTGTTAAAGCGCAGACAAACGCCGCCATATTATATCATTTTACTAACCATTTTTATAGCGGCGTTTGTGAATGGGTGAGTCTGCTCTTATTCGCTTATTGTTTCAACCGGTTCGGTGGCCGGCGGGTCGGACGGTTCGGTGGCCGGCGGGTCGGTGGTGGGCGGATCGGTGGGCGGCGGGTTGGTCGTTACTGTATCCGCTATTGTCTCACCCACTGTCGTCACGGTGGTTGACGGATTGGCGGTCTGGGAAGTGGTGACCGGCGGTTTGGTGGGCGGCCGGGTGGTAACCACCGCCGGGCTGGTCGGCTGCGGAGCAACGGCTTTAGTCGTCGCGGTAGTCCTGGTCTGGGACGACGGCGGTTTTTTGGTGGTATTATTAGTTGGTTTACCGGCAGTGGTACTCGCAGCGGTTTCGGCGGTGGGAGTGGCGGCCGGGTAGGTGACATACTTATCCGGATTGGCATAATAGTCGTGGAGCTTCAAGTTCTGGCTGGTATACCAGGCCCGCGGCATCACCGGATTGGCCGCCGCCGTGATGGTATCGGCGTTCACCGAGGTGGATTCCCCTGGACGGACCGCCCGGGCGATCACCGCTATCCGGCTGTTTTCAAAGCCCACCCGGCTTTTGATCGAACAGGTGGAGAGCACCAACAGCTTATCCGACACATTGACGTCGACGCCGGCGAAATTGAATACCGACCGCAGACGGACGTTGGCAATATAATACTCCTTTGACTGAGCCGAACCGATAGAACTCGGCGCGTAGTTGAAATCCCCGGTAATAATGGCGTCGGCGTCCGAAATCATGACCGCGAACACTTTATAGGGCACTTCTTTTTCATCATATATTGTCCGCAGCCACATAACCGGAGCGGTGCGTATATACCGCAGGCCGGTAGTCCCGATATAATTGCCTTTGTTGATCAGTTTGCTGATCCCGCCGAACATCTGGCCGCTGTTCATATTGTGCCCGTAGATGATGGTAAAGTCCGGCAGGCCCGCCGGAGTCACTCTATGGTTCTTATCGAAGAACAGCGCGCCGTTTTTGTTGTAGTTGCGCAGATAGTCCCGGTTGAGATAATAATCGTTGTTGTTGGTCTGCATAACCACATAGTTGATCCCGAGAAAATCGCTGCCGGTAGAGGATTTGTATCTCAGCCAGCCGGCCGTATCGTTGTTTTTCTGATATATCTCCTGAAAGGACAGATAGATATATCCCGACCCCGAAGGCTTTTTCTGTCCGTCGCTCCCGGTTGATTCCCCCTCGATTTTATGGGTATCCTGATATATCTGCAATAAACTCTCATATACTTCCTCATTGTCTTTCGGTATGATATATGCTTCATTGGTGATCATCGCCACCGAGCCGATCAGACAGACCACCGCGATCATAAAGATCAGCTTGCGGACCATCTCCAACGGCCGGTCGCCGATTATCGGCACCACCGACGTCAGCACCCGGTAAGGCAGCGCGTCTTTTTTGGGGCCGGCAGATACGTTTTTATTTTCGTTCATTTCATCCTCCCGCTCCGGCGAATAATCAAATATACCATCGTCGCTCCGCTTTTGGATCAATTCCACCGGCATATCCGCTTCCGGTCCAGCTGCCGGCGCCGATCCCTGTTCGGAAAAGGACCGGGCGATTTCATACGGATCCTCCAACGGGAGATCCCGGTTGTTTTCAGCAGTCATGAGTAATACTCTCCTTTTGTAGAAAATTGGTTATTGCTTCCTAATCAGCGTCCCGCATCCCTCTGCCAATTTTTCCAGCAGCCGGTCGATCTCCTCCGGTTTTGTATCCCGGCAAAAACTGACCCGCAGCGCCGACGCCAGCATGGCTTCCGGCAACCCCGACGCCTTCAGCACCGGGCTGACCTTGCCCCGGGCACAGGCCGATCCCGCCGAAATATATATCTGATGGCCGGCGAGATACCGCAGCATAACCTCGCTGGCGATGCCCGGAACCGAAAAAGCGACAATATACGGTACCGCCTGCCGCGGCCGGTGCATGCAGACACCTCTGGTGTCTGTCATACCGTTGGTGTCTGTCACACCTTTGGTATCTGTCACACAGCCCTCAATGTCTGCCAATCCGGCCACCAGCCGGTCATACAGCCGGTTGAAATGCCGTTCCAGCCCGGCCAGATCCGGTACCGCATCCGCCGCGGCGCCGAAGGCGGCGATGGCCGGCATCGGTTCGGTACCCGCCCGCAGCCCCCGTTCCTGGCCGCCGCCAAAGGACTGCGGCAGCAGCCGGACGCCTTTCCGGACATAGAGCGCGCCGGCCCCTTTGGGAGCGTGCAGCTTATGGCCGCTGGCCGACAGCAGGTCAACCCCCCATTTTTCGGCTGCCAGCGGCATCCTGCCCGCCGCCGCCACCGCGTCGGTATGGATCAGCACATGGGGCGATCTGGCGCGGATCAGCGGGACTAAACGCCCGATATCGGTTTTTGCCCCGGTTTCGTTGTTGACCAACATCAGACTGACCAGAATGGTATCCGGGCGGCAGGCGTCTGCCACCGCGTCGTGGGTATAGCCGTATCCGTCATCCGGTTTCAAGAATGTGACGGTAAAGCCCCGCCGGGCCAGTTCATCGGCCGCCGCCCGAACCGAAGGATGTTCGGTGGCGGCGGTGAGGATATGGGTCCCCCGGCGGCGTCCGGCTTCAGCACTGCCGATCACCGCCAGATTGTTCGCCTCG
>WRDE01000067.1 GCA_009783605.1 Oscillospiraceae bacterium | reverse complement strand
CGTCGGCAGCGGTGAACACCGCGCGGCCGCACGCCGCGCCGGGGGAGGCGGCCAGCCCGGCGCCGATGGAAACGGCGGCCTTCAGCGCCTTCGCGTCAAACTGCGGATGCAGCAGCGCGTCTAATTGTTTCGGGTCGACGCGCAGAACGGCTTCCTCCTCGGTGATGGTGCCCTCGTCCACCTGATCCACCGCGATTTTCAGCGCCGCCGCGGCGGTACGCTTGCCGTTCCGGGTCTGGAGCATATAGAGCTTGCCGTTTTCGATGGTGAACTCCATATCCTGCATATCTTTATAATGGGATTCCAACCGGTTGGCGATAGTGACGAATTCACTGTATACCTCCGGCATATCCTGCTCTAATTGCGAAATGGTGCTGGGGGTGCGGATACCGGCCACCACGTCCTCGCCCTGGGCGTTGATCAGGTATTCGCCGTAGAGCCTGCGCTCGCCGGTGGAGGGGTCGCGGGTAAAGGCGACGCCGGTGCCGGAATTCTCGTTGAGGTTGCCGAACACCATCGGCTGGACATTGACGGCGGTGCCCCAGGAATAGGGGATGTCGTTCATCCGGCGGTAGACATTGGCCCGGGGGTTGTCCCAGGAGCGGAACACCGCTTTGATCGATTCCATCATCTGCATCTTCGGATCGGTGGGGAAATCCTCGCCCTTCTGTTCCTTATAATAAGCCTTGAACAGCGCGACCAACTTCTTCATATCGGCGGCATCCAGATCGATATCGTCGGTGACGCCCTTTTCCTCTTTCAGCTCGTCGATGATGACCTCGAAATTCTTCTTGGAGATCTCCATCACCACGTCCGAGAACATCTGGATAAACCGGCGGTAGGAGTCATAGACAAACCGCTCGAATTTCGGATCGGGGTTGCCGGCGATCAGTCCCGCGGCTACATCGTCGTTCATGCCGAGGTTCAAGATGGTGTCCATCATGCCCGGCATCGAAGCGCGGGCGCCCGAACGTACCGAAACCAGTAGCGGCTTGCCGGGATCGCTGAACTTTTTGCCGTTCAATGCCTCAATTTTGGCGAGATACTCATAGATCTCGGCTTCGATTTCGGGGGCGATCTTCTTCCCGTCCTCATAATACCGGGTGCAGGCTTCGGTCGAAACCGTAAACCCCTGGGGCACCGGCATCCCGAGCCGCACCATCTGGGCCAGGTTGGCGCCTTTGCCGCCCAGCAGGTTTTTCATTGATTCGTCGCCTTCCGAGAACAGATATACGTACTTGTGAGCCATGCTAATTTCCTCCTGCATAATATTTATTTATTGTTTAAACAAAATTCAGTGTATTATAGCAAATACCGGGAATCATTTCCATAGATAAATTGTAAATAAAGAAACTTTGTGTTTTTATACTGTCCGGGCCGCAGATACATCCGGATTTTATGAATTATATACAAAATCCGCCAGACATTTTTGACTTGAAACCGCAGTCCCCCGGCACTGCGGAGCTTCCGCCGCTTCAAAATTATACTATATCCCCAAAGCCCCAAAAAAAACCACCGGAATCAAAGTGAAAATCGTTAAAAAACAACAGAAAATGCCTTGACATTCCCCGACGGGCTGTATATAATGTAGGTTGTAGAGGCTGTTTTCAAGAACACCTGTAAAAAAACAGCATTTACGGTATCCGCGGGTTTTTTGAAAAAACCCGGATGCATGCTCCGAAAGCTCTCTCCCGGGCCTGCCGTTCCCGTGGGGTAAGTCTGACGGAGGATGCGCGCTTTACCGTTTTAAAAGACAAACTCAGCAAACGCACATTCCCTTTTTCAGAGAGAGGCAGCGCAAATACCCGGCAACCATCCCCAATACCGGGCCGACCGGCCCGAAAGAAGAGAAAGGATGAACATTAGCATGAGTTACATTCGCAAAATGCAACCCAAAAGCAAAAAGCTGCTCGCGCTCATCTCGGCATCGGTTATGCTGCTGAGTATGCTGACCGTATTTATGGTCTTCAGCGCGGCGGCGGATAACACCGTTAACCTGAACTTCAAAATGCTGGTCAACGGCGATCAGCTCGGAGTTTTCCCTCCAGGAACCACACCCGGCACCTTATGGGACAAGAATGTCTGCGACGATGCCCCATATCTCTCTTTTAATGACAAATGGCTTGAGGTTCTCTGGCCGGAAATGCCGGAAGGTTTTGTTGCAGGCAATTATGACTGCACCTGGTCGATGGATACCCTTACCGACAGAACCGATACCTGGATGGTTTTCAACATGAAAAACCAGGACGGCACGCGCTATGTTCCCTTCGGCACATATTACGGCGGCGGCGCAGGTGCTGTACCGACGCTTGGCGGTACCACTTGGGGCGCGGGCAGAGTTGACCACGTAGACGGCGGCGGCACCGGCGCTGCGTACACACCGACCAGCAACGGCGACATGCGGCTGCGCAACCTGCAGGCTACCGATTCCGGCGCACCGAATATGCTCGTTGCAAACGCCGATGCGAACACGCTGATCGCCGATCCGGAAACCGCCCCCTGGGTGACCAAGTCCATCCCGTTCCCGGGTCTGTACATTGACGACCATACCGGCGAATCGAACGGACAGCGGTCCTTCTTCAAATTCGGCACCGGCGGCGGCGACTATGTGTATATGGCCGGTATGCGGATCTCCTTCACTGATGACGCGGGCATCACCTACAACATCAATTGGGGCAGTTTCACAAAAGAGGAAGAAGGCCCGGTTTATAGGGAAAATGTTCTCGCCAACTGGCTTCCCCTGATGAGTCCGAATCCGGTAACGCTCAATACGACCACCGGCGGCCTCAATGTTTTTGACTGGAAAAACGTGACCCCAGTGGATCTCACCAGTCCCGCCATCGACGTGGACAATCTGTATTGGGAGATTGATTTCAGCTTCACCATCGCGGGGATAGCGAATGACGCCGCTTACAAGGCCGATCCTTCCCTTATGGTGCAATACCGTATCGGTATGCGCGGTTTGAACTCCGCCCCCGAAAAACGGTTCTCCTTTGATTTGACCAATTCCGCACAGGAGGCCAAATTCAATTACGGAAGAATCAATAAAATTTCCATCCCGATGAAGGACATGCTCGGATGGGCCGGCGGCTCCTCTAATCCCACAGTAAAACCGGCGATGACCATCAACGGCGTGGGCGTCAGCAATTTCAACATGAACACTAACGGCGGCGCCGACCCAATGACCTGGAACAGCATTCAGGGCGCCAAAATTGAACTGATGACCTCCAACGGGGTTTCCTATCCCCAAGGCACCCGTGACATTACCATCACTATGGAAGCCTTCCGTATCGTGGAATACGTCGAAGACACCGGCGAGCCGGTCGCGGTTCCGATGAGCATTTCCGGCTGGAATACCGGAACGGTAGACGGCGTACCGGTCCGGCAGACCAATCGCGGCGGCGGTAACTGGCCCACGCTGGATATCGCAAATAACTTCGACGTTATCCCGCAGGGATCGAAGTATATCACCTGCGATGTCGAGTATATGCTGACTGAAGCAACGCCGCTGCGCGACAGCGAGGGTATGTGTTTCTCCTACCGGAAATCGACTTCCGATACCGGCGACACCGACCCGCGGAAAAACTCCGCCGGTTATGAGCGCCAGGTCTGGCGGACCGATACCTGGGATATCCGGGAAGCCTATTACGGCGCCAGCAACCTGAAACTAAAGGATACCGATGCCCCGACAGGTATCGCGGTCCGGTATATCCGCGTTTATAATTCGCTGGATCCCTCCTTCTATTTAGAATGGGGCACCCCGTCGGATCCCGATCTCTTCCCGGCACCGGTGGCGCTGGCCGATCCCGACGGCATGAAGAACGGCGAGATTACTGTCAACAACAAAAGTGACGTGGATATCGGTTTTTCCGACGACAACGTGTACCGCATGAAATATACCGGCAACAACGCCTGGATCAACCTCCGGTTCGCCCAGAGCATGAATATTCCGGCGAACACCAAGGTGGAAGCGAAAGTGCGGGTATGGTTCCGCACCTCCGGCTTTACCGGCGACAGCCTCAACTACGAGGTCTGGGCCAAAATGATGGACGAGGGTAATAACCCCGTGTCCTGGACAAATGACGCAGGCGACAGGGATGTGCCGGTCCAATGGTATACCAAGAGCGCCGGAGACGGCAGCGACTGGCGCGTCGGCGAATATACCTTTGAAAACCTGGCAGTAAATGCCCCCGGCGACGGCGATTACGGATTTGCGCTGCATGCGGGCGGATGCCCCAACGGCCTCGAGATCCGCGGCATGGAAGTGACCATCAACGGGTTTACGGCGCTGTGGAACGGCACCAAGCTTCCGGCTCCGCCCAAATACCATAACGGCGAAGTCACCCTCGGATGGGCGCCTGATCAGGGCCGCATCATCACCGACGGTGCCAACACATATATCCATATGACCGAATGGAACGGCGTGGATATCAAATTCTCCGAGAGCATGGGAATTCCGCAGGATACTGTACTCGATGATATTCAGATTGAAGTCCAGTACAACTACTGCAATGAATGGAATGGCAACGGCTATATCCGCCTGAAGGACGCCACCGACGGCGATAATGAGGCGAAGCTGTATGAGAAAAACAATCCGGCTTGGCTGCAGGGCGACAGAAGTCTCGGCTGGAGAACCGGAAACCTGATAAACGCCGCCGACGGCAGAACCACGGCGCTTGTCAACCACAACGGCAAGGACTTCTCCCTCGACGGCAACATTGAGTATTGGATCTGCTATGTCAAGGTAACGGTTGGCGACAATATCGCCGAGTGGGGCAAACCTTATGCGCCCAACGTGGGTTCCAACCTGTTGCTGTACAATGTAACCAGCCGTAACACCAACCCCTCTGAAGGCGACTATGTGAAGAGATGGAGCAATAAAACGCTTGACGGCGTTCCGGTTGTCCGTACCTTTGCCAACCAGGGTGCCTGGGAAACGCTCCGGATTCTCAACAACTTTGAAATTTTCGAGAAAAATTCTACGAATTTCAATGTGGATGTTGAGTTTATGAAGGTTGACAACACAGCTACCAACACCAACGGCGCGCTGTGCTTCACCTATCAGAAGACCGGCTCCACCGGCGACTCCGATCCCGAATTCAAATTCAACGCAAATGGCGCCGTTGCCGGCGAATGGGTCACCAATACGTGGGTGGTTACCGACGCCGATTACGCTTACAGGGAATGCCTCGCGTTCAAGGATCAGGGCGATCTTACCGGTATTGCGATCCGCTATATCCGTCTCTACAACCCGGACGACACCACTTCCTATCTCGAATGGGGTTCCACGAGCGAAGAAGGTCTGTTCCCGGATCTGAGCGGCCCCGACATGACCGGTCCGTTCGACGCCAATTTCTGGGGCGACAAGGTCTTCACCTTAGAGAAGGGCCAGCCCGGCGTTGAGGAATGGGACGGCAAAACCACTCCCGACGGGTTCAAAGCCGATGTGTTCATGAAATACGACGCGGCGAACTTCTATCTTGGACTGAAGGTCACCGATCCCGCGTTCGTATTTGCTCCGAACAATGCCGGCGACATCTGGGAGGGCTGCGGCATCCAGATCCTTCTCGCCGACGCGAAAAACAACGATAAGAAACAGGAATTCGGATTTGCGCTGTCCGAACAAGGCAAAAAGGCCAACTGCTGGTCCAACGGAGCCGTCAATGCCCTGCTCACCAATTACAACGTAGAGAAGGTCGGCGACGAATATATCTACACCATCGCCATCCCGCTTGCGGCTTTCAATGGCCCGGCTCTGACCGCGTTTGCGGAAGGCAACGAGCTGTTCTTCCAGCTGACCTATAACTTCGGACCCGGACTGAAATCCGGTATCCAGTATTGCAACTTCCATGCCAAGGATCTGGCGAAAGACGCCGCCACCCTGGCGCTGATCGCGGACGGCAAAGTTACCTCCACCCCGCCGGCGCCCCCGCCTCCTCCGTGGCAGAACGGCAAGATCGAAGTTGTTCCGATGTATCTGGCAGATGTTACCGACGGCGTGTTCACCATGAGCCAAAAAGACCTGCTCATCTTTGACAAATTCAACTTTGCCAGCAGCATGAACATCCCGGCGGAAACCGTTCTCAAGAATCTGAAGGTCGAATGGCAGTACAAAGTCGACGAATCCAAATACGCTCCGGATGATAATTTCGTCAATGCCTGCTATGTCAAAGGCCCAAGCTATAATGGCAGCGAAAACAATTCGCAAAACGGCTTGATGAAAGAGGAATATAAATCGCCTATCGCCGACCGGTCGGATGACGATTGGAAGATGACGACCATCTTTGAGAGAGCCAATTATAAGCTCAGCGACGCGGCGTCGATGGCCAATGCCGACAAATCCTGGGATTGGAACATCTTCCTGCATCCGGCGCTTATGATCCACTACATCAAGGTCACCGTCACCGACGATGCCGGCGCAACCTTCACCGCCGATTGGGGCGAATTCTATGTCGATCAGGACAAGAACGTCGTGTCCTACATCGACTTCTCCAAGATGACCGGTATCCCCACCCAAAACGGCTCGATGACCTTCAACCATTCCGGCGGCGATAAGGGCAAAGACAAAGTCATCGCGCCCGACCACACCTATGCGTATTCCCTGTTCGAGCAGAACAACGGCTTCGGCTTCAGACCCGCCGCCAACACCTTCGAACCCGACGATGTCGTCACGGTAGCGATCACATACTACGCCGACAGCAATGTCTGCAAAGGCAATACCCGCATGTGGATCCAATATGACGAAACGAAGGTTGAATTCCGGTATGACGGCACCGCTGACAGAATCGGCCTTGAGCAAGACGAGTGGGCGACTTACACCTTCGAGATCCCCGGGTCGGTCGCCAACAACAAGGAATTCTTTGTCCGGATGCACAACCACAACGACAACGCGGATACCGGCGGCGACTATATCCTGATCCGCAGCTTCGTACTGTCGCTGCAGCCCTTCTCGGTCACCCCGGACATCGCGCCGGATATCCCGCAGAACGGCCAGGTCACTGTCAATACCACCAATATCAAGAAGGTGCATGACAAGTATCTCGACGCGCTGAAGATCGACGCCGGCAGCTCCCTCCGGTTCAGCTATGGCAATTCGATGAACCTCAGCAATATCGCTTACACCACAAAGGTTACCTTCGAATACAAAGTTCCCGCAGCCGCCAATGTCAGCTGGGCTTTGAATGACGCCAAACAAGGCAATGCCGGAACCGACGATTTCCCGGCAGTCGCCAACCCGCCCGCCTGGATGGCCACCAAGGACGGCACCTGGCAGACCGGCAGCGTCACGTTGAATAACCTCTATAACGATCCCGCCAAGGGCTATCTCGACATCAGCTTCGGCGGCGCCGGCTACACCTTCTACATCGGTAAGATCACGGTAGAAATCACCTATGAAGGCGAGACCTATACCGCGTCCTGGCAGGCTGCTTCGGCCGGCGCGACCAACACGCTGTATGACGGCGCCGTCACCACCAGCAACGCCGATCCCGGCAGCATGACGACTCCGGTAACCCACCTCGATGTACCGGCTATCGGCATCATCAACGGCGGCAACCGCTGGATGAACTTCTATTTCGGCCAGAGCATGGGCGCCGCTGAAAAGCAGATCGTGGATGCCAAGATCGAAATCGTCTATGCCTGCGCTTCCGACCGTACCATCGGCGAGATCTGGGGCTATCCGCAGAATCCCACCGACAGCAGTGTAGAAGTTCTGGCCTCGAGCAGCTGGAAACGCGCCACCATCTATAATGGCCTGCTGGCTGTCAACAACGGTTCTGACAAAGACTTCGGTTTTGTCTGGAACAACGGCGATGCAGTCTATATCGCCTATATCCTCGTCACTGTCGGTGAATTCAAAGCGGAGTGGGGCACCAATCCGATGCCGATTGAGACAACCGCTCCGACTTCGGAGACAACCGCTCCGACTTCGGAAACAACCGAACCGACTTCGGAGACAACTGAACCGACTTCGGAGACAACTGAACCGACTTCGGAAACAACCGAACCCACTTCGGAGACAACCGAACCCACTTCGCAGCCCACTTCGCAACCGACCTCCGGGCCGACCACGGATGAGACCACTACGACCGGACCGGATGAGACCGAAGCCACCACCACGACCACCCGGGCTCCGCTCACCGAAACGGATCTGAAGGAGCTGGCCGCCACGCAGGTCACCACCGCTGGCAAAGCCACCGCCTTGATCCTGGCCTATGAGGATGCGCTGGACGAAGTGAACTACATTCTGGCGCTGATAGAGGCCGGCGAAGATGTATCGCAATACAGAATCGACGCCGCTTATGCCATTTTAGAAGCCGCCATCGCGGCACTGAACAACGCGCCGATTCTGCCGAACTTCTCGCTGAGCGACGCGGTCCCGGGCTCCGGCTTATCACCCGCTGAAGACATAGTCCTGCTTATCGCCGCCAATGAATTTGCCAAAGATCAGAAGCTGCCCGCGTTGCAGCTCTACGGCAGAATCACTGTCGACGGCGAGTTCACCGTCTCCTCCGACATCCTGTTGGTGATGTTCAAAGATGACGAAGGCAAATTCGTGCTGCTGGATGGCGACATCAAGAACCCGCCGGATTATTGCGACACCGTCTTCGTATTCATCGCCAAGGCG
>WRDE01000066.1 GCA_009783605.1 Oscillospiraceae bacterium | reverse complement strand
TAGTGGATAGTGATTAGTGATTAGAATTTGGTTGTCTGCTTGATTTTATTGGTTATCGCCACCACTATCCACTAATCACTACTCACTCAACTTCAAACCGGACATCGTCCGCAGTCCCCACATACCGGCCGGGCGCGGGGACTGCTGTGCAGACCGAGCCGGTGTTTTTTTCGCTCAGATAGTCCAAACCGTTTTTGATGCGCTCATAATCCGGGATCCGGATGTTGGAATCCACCCAATCAATGATGGCGGCAAAATCATCCGCATCCTGCCGGTCGGCGATTAAATATTGATTGATCAGCGCCGCGATCATCTGGGCGTGGATTAGCGACTGCTGCGAACGGCCCTGCTGCCAGCCGTTATACCGCAGCAGCGCGGCGGCCTGAGAGCCGTTCAATGTCACCCGGCCGGCGGTCAGCCTGATGGTATACTGGCTTTCGGGATCGGTATAGCTGACGTCCTCCGGCAGCTCCAGGATCAGCTTTTTTTCAAACGCGTTGACGATTTTCCCGGCGTTCGGGATGCTGACCGCCATATATTTTTCGATCTTTTCGCCGGTGAGGGCAGACAGCGTCCGCGCCGCCGCCGCGCCGCCGTCAGGCTGCGCGTACAGCTCATATAGCCGGATCCGGGAGACACCGTCCTCCACCACCGTCTCCCGCGGAAAAGCGGCGGCGGTGATGCTCCCGGCCGCCGGATCGGCGCTCACCGTGACAAATCCGCCGGCGCGCCGGTCCTGTTCAAATATCACCAACAGCACGCCGCGGTCTTCGGCGGTAAATTCGGGAAGATAGCCGGAAGAGGATTCCGGCGCCGCCGGGGCAAACTGGGTAATCGCCCAGAGAATGACGGCGGCAAACACCGCCGAAAAAAGCAGGAAGGTGAAAACAAAGGCGAAAACACGGGGAAAGCGGTGTTTTTTACGCGCCGGGGCCGGATGATAGATAAACGCCATACCGGGAAATACCGCCTCTCCGTTTTTTTTATATTACTACGCTATTCTATTCATTATATCAAAAAAATCCGTAAATACAATGCTTTACAGTGGATTTTAAAGATTACAAATTTGTAATCTTTTTGCAGGAAAAACACAGTCCAAAGGCCGGTCCGTAACAGACCGGCCTTTGGACTAAAAAGGGGAGAGGATGGGGAAATAAGAAGAAATCAAAAGAAAAGATTAGAATTGACCGTCGTCGTCACAATATCCCTTGACGGTCAGCCGTTCGCCGGGAATAACCGGAACGGTACTGCTGTCTGACAGCGGGCTGCCCTCAGCCGGATAGAAGCCGGCCCGCATACCCGGCGGGAGCGAACCGCCGAGTATCACGACGGTGTAGCTGCCGCTCTCCTTCAGCCCGCGCAGCAGAACCGAACCGCGGGACAGGGTGACGGTTTCGGAGCCGCTGCCGGTGATGTTGAGGGTGTAGCTGTCGGTGGGGGCGTCGTAGTTGAATTTCAGCGGTGCCGTCCCCTCCGGCGGGAGAACCTTGAAGGAGAAGGTATAGCCGTCTTCGAGAGGCTGTTCGTTTTTCCGGAAAAAGCTGACCCGGATCGAAGCATAGGGATCCGCGACCGCGTGGGGGTCGAGGGAAAACAGATTTTTGGCCTGTTCGACCTTGCCGAACCCGCGGTCCCGCAGATAACCGGTCAGATCCAAGGTGATTTGGCTGTCGGATTCCATCGCCCGCGTTTCGGAGGGTTTGGTCAGGGTGAAATATTTCGTCTCGTTATCGAAAGCGCTGCTCCAGGAATCCGAAGCGGCCGGCGAAAAGCTGAGGGCGGTCCTGCTCATATCGAAATGGGGGACGCTGATCTCATCCACGCGGTAGGTGCCGAAGGGCAGACCGACGAATTCCATATAGTTGGCGGCGGTCTGGCCCTCCCGGTATTCAAAGGAGCCGGAATAGCCGCGTCCGGTGCTGACGTCGGTGATCATCACTGAAACGGTGACCGGCTGGGCGATTTCGAGACCGGCCCGGCGGTAATCCTCTTCGCCGGGAATGCTGCCGAACTGGTTCAGCACCCGCTTGCGGATGACCACCCGGGTATCCTCCCGGGTATCCTTCTGGTTTTTAACCCGGAGCGTGTAAACCCCGTCGCCGGCCGGCTCTAATACCGCGGTCATACTGCTGCCGCCCACGCTGTACCGGGGCCCGCCGGTGATGATATAGCCGTTTTCGGCGTTATGGGTGATGGTGTATTCCTGCGGCGCCGGCATATACCCGCCGGGCTGCATGATCTCGGTCATGTAAAAGGTGCCGTAGGGCAAAGACAGCTCCGGCGGGGGGGTCTGACCGGTCAGATAGGTAGAGAGCGGATTGGTTATAAAGGAGGTGTTTTTATCATAGACGGCAAAGGTAGCGGTGAGATCTTCGGCGGTGCCGTCCACATCGTCCTTGAGGAGGATCAGCCGCCGCAGAAAGTTTTTGGCGGTCAGCACCGCTTCGGCCCGGCCGATAATACCGGATACGGCGGCGCTGTCGACCGGCCGGAGACGGATGGCGTCCAACTGGTCCGGGGCAAACAGCGTATCGGCGCCTTCGTGTTCATAGAAAGCGTATCCGCCCTGCCGGATCATGATGTTTTCAAGGCTGTCGGGGCCGCCGCTGACGGTCATGGTGCCGCCGGCGCACCGGACAAGGTAGTCCGGGACCGGCTCATAGCCGCTCAGCGGGCCGGTTTCGCTGATCCGGTAGCTGCCGTCGGCGTAGGGGAACGGGATATCAGCAATACCCGAGCTGTCGGTATGGAATTGGGCCGCGGCGTAAGCGGTGCCGTCGGCACCGGCGACGGTGAAGGCCACACCGCTCAGGCTGTCGCCGGTATTGCCGTCGATTTTCTGGATATGCAGCAGATACTCCGGGCGTTTGCTCTTGGTGTGGACCGTCAGGGTGTTGACCGCTTCGCCGGTGACCGGATCCAGCATGGGGGAGGGGAACTGGCCGGCGGCCAAGTTTTGCAGGCCGGGGAGATATCCCGCCTGGTCGGCGAGGGGATCGTGCCGGTCGTCCATCGTGACCGTCCCGTTTTCGCCGACAGTGATCCGGTATTCGGTGGGATCCAGCGCGTATCCCGCGGGGGGGCGGAAGGCGGTCAGGATATACCTGCCGGGGACAAGATCGATAAAGTTATACCGCTCGTCGTTGCAGATCAGCGGGTACCCGTAGGCCTCGCCCCGGACCGAAAAATCAGCGTTGGAACGCAGTACCGTGTACACCGCGCCGTTCCAGCGGGAGACAAGCACATCGTCGCCGTGTGCGGTTTCGCCGACCTTTTCGCCGATATACTCGCCGTCGATCCGGTTTTCGCCGGTCTCGTCGTATTGATAGACCCGCAGCCGGGACCGCGGCGAACCGCCGTCCGGCAGGTTATAGACCTTGAAAGAGGAGGTGACGGCGGATTCGTCGCCGCCGGGGATCCGGCCGAACTCCCCGGCCGGTATCTGATCGGTCAGCGCCTGGTTGCGGAAGATTTGTATCCCGGCGCCGTACAGTATGTACCAGCTTTTTCCCTCGTTGATCTTGAAGCCCTCCGGCGTTTCGGCCTCCTCGATCCGGTAGCTGTAACCGGGCCGCAGATCGAGGTCAAAGGTTTCGCCGGAGAAGGTGGAGGGGCGGATGGTTTTGACCGCGGCCGGCTCCCCGCTGAAGGACATGTTGGGATACGCGGTCAGGGTAAATACGCAGCCGTCCATCGCTGTCTGGCTGTTGTTGTCCAACAGCATCTTGATGATATTGAGCCGGGTGGTTTTTTGGATAATCTCAACCCAGGCGTCGTCCTCATCGCCCGGCCAGTCGAACCCCCGCTCCGGCGTGATGTACAGACTGCCGCGGTACCGCCCCGCCGGCAGATCCGGATCGAGGGTATACCAAGTGAAGGCGGTATCGACAGTGCCGTCGAGGTAGATATGCACTTCCTCGCCGGTCGGGCCGGTATGGGGATAGAACCAGTCGGCGGAATAAACGCTGGCCGAGACAGGAAGAAACTCGCCGTTTTCATACACCTGCCTGTCCGCGGCGTCGGGTCTGCCGGGGTATTCCTCATGGACGTAGACCACTTGGGTATCGGCATACCCGCATTCGCTCAGGGCCGGATAATCGTCCTCCCGGGTTTTCCAGATCTTGCTGCCCGATTCGTCGATATCCCAGCCCGATTCCGCGAGATAACCGGCGGCGTCGTGTCCCTGCAGGGTATCCGGCGAGACATACGCGCCGTCCCACTCGTCGGCGTAAATAAACAATGGTATATCATTGAGAATAAAAAGACAATTTTCTACCGTCACGCCGGCGGCGGGCGCGGTGTCCGCGGCGGACAGGGACAGGATACCGGCGAGGTCTCCGTCGGCATGCAGCGTACCGGCGGTGAGGCAGTTGGAAACGGTGCCGTGACCGCCCTGCGTATACAGGATACCGGCAGCAAACCCGTTGGCGCGGGCGTCGTTCCATTTGACATAACACTGATCGATCAGCCCGTTGTCGGTGCCGCTCTGGTCAAAACGGCAGATCCCCGCGATACGGCTCGCGAAGGTGACGCCGGAGGTGTCCAGCTCCACATAACAGCGGCGGAAGGTGTTATACCCCCGCGCGGATATCCCGATACCCTGGATGGACTTGAAAGAACCGGTGAGGGTTGCGTAATTGCCGCAGCGCTCAACGACCGAACCGTTCCGGCCGGGCAGCGGGTTCCGGGCGAGAACAAAACCGCAGTAATTGGCGTTGGTCCCCCGGAAGACAACCCCCGGCTGAATACGGGCATTATAGAGGAACGAATTTTCAAACTGCCCGATAACCGACATATCGGACGAACCGGACATCTCGCTGCCCGAAAGGACGGTAAAATCGGTGACGGTGGAGTCTTTTAACACCGCCGACAGAAAATACCCCGCGTTCGGGCCGCCGGTCAGCTTGCCGTGAAGCGTGATACCGGAAAAGTAGCTGTTGCTGACCGTGCCGAACAGCAGCGCGCCGCTGCCGCCGCCGGAGTAGGAAAAATCGGTGAAGGCGCAGTTGCGGATTATGAGGCCGTCCGCCGCCGCGGCCAATACCGCGCCCGGCTCGGTTTTGCCGTCGGGCCGGTTCATGGTGAACTGCTCAAAACGGGTTTTATACAGCACCGCGCCGGACAGGGCGGCAAAAAACGGATCGCCGGCGGTTGTATAGTTATAGATCCTGTGGCCCTGCCCGTCGAGAATGCCGCTGAACTCCGGCAGCGGTTCCTGCCCGGTCATATCAAGATCCGCCGTCAGCCGGATCTTCGCCGCGGGATCGGCGGTTATGGCGGCGCGCAGCTCCTCCGCGCCGCCGGCCCTGACCACCCCGTCAATACCGTCCCGCAGCTCGTAATCGGGATAGCCGTATTTCAGGATAACCGGCCCGCTTTCATTGGTATGTACCGTCGTCCGCCACAGGGCGCCGGCGCCGGAATCCCTCCGCAGGATATCCGCATATTCCCCGCCGGCGTCGGTTCCGTTATATTGGGCGGCGTCTTTTTTCGCCGACGGACGGGCGGCCTCCGGCTCCGGATTGTCCGTACCGGTGAAGCTGACCCGAAAGGTCTGCTGTTCAAAGGTTCTGAGATCCAGAGTATACTGATACTGCGCCAGATCGGCGTAGAAAAACCGGTCGGCGACGACCTTGGTGGTCAGCGGCAGCGCCGCGTCCGCCCGGATGCTGATCTCCCGGCCGCCGGGTTCCGCCGGACCGGTATATTTGACATAGAATTCTTCCCCCATCCGGACCGAAGTGACCGGAACGGAGAAGGTATCGTCGGCATAAAAGCGGCAGCTCGGGCCCCGGAGCAGCAGCTCCGGCGCCCGGTCCTTGCCGGCGCCGTGATTGATCTGCAGCAAGGCCCGGGAAAAAGCCGGATCGGTGAGATCGAAGGCCAGCCTGAAAGGGCCGGCGGTGACACCGTCATCAGATGTTATCATAGTGTTGGTATACCGGCTGTTGTGGTAATACGCGCCGACCGGGCAGGTATCGCCCACCTGGATGGTCTGGCCGCCGGGGATAGCCGTCCCGCCGAGGGTGGCGGCGTCGGAGCTGAACCATCTGCCGGTTTCGGCGCCGGTCAGCGGATACCCGGCGAAATTATCGAAAATATCCGGCCGGCGCAGGTTGAGATAGGCCCAGTAGACCGCCTGCGTATCCATCAGCGCGTTGGTGTACCCATAGGTCAGGCAATACCGCATCTCGGAAAAATAAGCGGCGTTCATGCCGGTGGCGCCCAGAATCGACTGCAGGATCGGGTTGTGCCCGCGTTCGTCGTTGTAAAACATGACAAATGGGCTGGGCGGACCGCTGCCGGCTAATTTCGGGTGGGAGCAGAAGGTGCCGTATTGGGTGCCGCTGATATTGTCCCGGACCGACAGCCAATTCACGCCGGCGCCCTGACCCGGGTGCAGCGTATACTGTGAAGTCGTGTCCGCGTATCCGGCGATGGAGGTAGTCATCGCCAGAAGACTGATACAGATCGCGGCGGTCAGCAGTACGCTGAGGATCCGCCGGGGGGTCATACTAAACTTTGAAAAAATCGTCGATAACGATTTTTTCAAAGTTGGGTGCCGCTCCTTGCGAGGAGCGGGTTTTGCCAAAGGCAAAACATACTTTTTATCGACTGTCCAGCCGATAAAAAGTATCAGCCGGGACAATTGTGCCTGAATGGCCTTTTTCATCGTGTATACCCCAAAATATAGAGCTTTTATTCTATGGAAACGCGGTATCCTTAACGAATAAAAATTGCCTGCTCAGGACACCTTATCTTCATTATAGCAATAAAATCAAAAAAAGTCAAGATAAAAAGTGCGAATATGCCAAAAATCATTATATAATTTACAATCACGTCAAAATACAGCAACGAGAATAAAAATAAGAACAGAACACCGCTGATTATGACAGGATTTATCTGAAAATGGTTTCATGTGGAAACGTATGTTCGGGACATGGCAAAAAATAAAACCTCCGAACATTGTTCGGCAGGATGTTATCGGCAGTACCTGTATGATGATCCGGATATATACCGTTGACGGCATATCCGCACCCTCAACCGGCCATGCGCCCGGCCCTCCCGTTGCCGGTCACGGAGTGCTCACTCCTGAAGTAGAAGTAGAAGAAGAAGAGAGAGAAGGCGCGCGCGCTTCACAAAGCCCATTGCTAAAAAGATGGACATCCGTAGGGCAGGGGCCAGCCCCTGCCCTACGATTTTATGTAAAGCATTAAATTTTACAAGGCACTGTGTCTCCCGTAATCTGCATGATTCTATTCCCTAACTCCTATCCCCTATTTCCTTCCAATATGATTCACAACAATGCCGGCGGGCGTGATATCCACAATACCGCAGCTGCCGCCGCCGTGGAGACTGCCGGGATTGAAGAGATATATCCCGTCGTCGTAGGCGTTGTAAGCCCGGTGGGTGTGACCGAACAGAACCAACCGGGCGCCCAGCTCCCGGGCGCTCATAAGGAGGCGGTCATAGCCGATTTTGACGCTGTAGGTGTGGCCGTGGGCCATCAGGGTTTTTACTCCGCCGACGGTTTCGGTTCTGGAAAACGGCAGGTCGCCGTTGAACCAGTCACAGTTGCCCCGGAGGATATAAAAAATCCGGTCGGCAAACCGATCGGCTATTTCCTGGGCTTCCCGGGCGCCGTCGCCGAGATGCACCACCGTCCGCGCTTCCGGCTGGGACAGGATCGCCCGGGTCAGGGTATCGGCATCGCCGTGGGTGTCCGAGACAACTAAAATACGCATCGCATTGTCCTTTTCTGCTCTGTCCGCATAGAATACCGTATAGCAGCTATAAAATACGAAAGGCGGTTATCGCAGTGAATGAAAATAATTTTACTCAGGAGCAGCTGTACGCGCTGATCCAATACGCGAGCAAAAAACTCGGCACCACCCCCCAGGGCTTGGCGAAAACGGTTGAGGAGGGGGGCGTCAGCGGGCTGATGGGCAGTCTCTCGCCCGAAAACGCCAAAAAGCTGAATGAGCTGGTCGGCGACCGGAGCCAGGCGGAGGCGCTGCTCAATTCCCCCAAGGTACAGCAGATGCTGGCACAGATCTTAAACAAATAAACAAAAAGGAGGCGCGGCAGAGTATGGAAGATATGGCACAAAAGATAGAGAGTTTTTTAAGCGATCCCGACAGTATGCAGAAGATCAGCGCCGCGCTGGCGTCTTTCGGCGCCGCGCCGGCCGGCGCGGCGGAACCGGCGGGACCGGAATCAAACGGAGAAGAAGCTCCGGCGGCGGAGGGGCTGTTCGGCGGGCTGGATATGGGTATGATACTCAAGCTGCTGCCGCTGCTCCAGGGCGGCGGGAAGGACGATAAAAACACCGCGCTGCTGAAAGCGCTCCGCCCTTTCTTCAACGGCGAGCGGGAAAAACGGTTGGATGAAGCGCTGCAAATGATCCGGCTGATGAATTTTCTGCCGGCGATAACCAATTCTTAATGCTTGATGCTGAATGCTTAATTATGGGGCCGATAGGCTGTATGTGCTGAGGGGGGGCGGGGTAGGTGGATATCGGGAAAAAATTTTCTCAACTGTTGAATTTGGATTTTGAGCAGCTGTTGATTCTGGGGGTGGCTTTGCTGACTTTTGGAACCGAGGATTCGCTGCCGCTGATCGCCGCGCTGGCTTATATGCTGTTATCCTGACTCCTCGTCGGTAAAATCGTCGGCGTTGTCCCGGATATACTCCCGCGCC
>WRDE01000065.1 GCA_009783605.1 Oscillospiraceae bacterium | reverse complement strand
AGAATTCTTCCAACAGACGCGCTTCATCGTGGACGTCCTCCGGACGGATGCCCATGATGATCTCTTTATCCACATACGCGTCCAGCACGCCGTCCTTGTTTTTCTCGGCCGGCAGCGGGATCTGGTATTTGGTGCCGCGGGTGGATTTGGTGTCTTCGGTGCCGAATTCCACATAGAATACGCCGTCTTTTTTCAGCAGCTTGGAATCCACAAAGTTCATCATCGGGCTGCCGATGAAGCCGGCCACAAACATATTGACCGGGAGGGAATACAATGTCTGCGGGCTGTCCACCTGCTGGATAAAGCCGTCCTTCATGACCACGATCCGGTCGCCCATCGTCATCGCTTCGGTCTGGTCGTGGGTGACGTAGATGAAGGTGGTGCCCAATTTGGCGTGCAGCTTGGCCAGCTCGGTCCTCATCTGTGCCCGCAGCTTGGCGTCAAGGTTGGAGAGCGGTTCGTCCAACAGGAACACTTTGGGTTCCCGGACGATGGCGCGCCCCAGCGCGACACGCTGCCGCTGGCCGCCGGAGAGGGCCTTCGGCTTCCGGTCAAGTAAATGGGCGATATCGAGGATACGGGCGGCTTCTTCAACGCGGCGCCGGATCTCGTCCTTCGGGGTTTTCCGGAGCTTCAGGCCGAAAGCCATGTTGTCGAACACCGACATATGCGGATACAGCGCGTAGTTCTGGAACACCATCGCGATATCCCGGTCCTTCGGCGCCACGTCGTTGACGATCCGGTCGCCGATGAAGCATTCGCCCTCGGTGATCTCCTCCAGCCCGGCGATCATCCGCAGGGTGGTGGTCTTGCCGCAGCCGGACGGGCCGACCAAGATGATGAATTCCTTGTCCTTGATTTCGAGGTTAAAATCCGAAACCGCGATAACCCCGCCGGGGTATTTTTTGTAGATTCCTTTCAGCAATAAGCTGGCCATACAGGTTCCTCCCAGTGTTTTTCTAAGGCCCGGGCTGCTGTGGATACAGAAACCCATAGCGCCTCACATTCCTACACACTATACCACATACGCGTATTTAAATCTATACGGCAATCCTACAAAGTTTCCGGCGCCGCTTTATGACATTTATATAATAGCATTTTGTACAAAAAAAATCCACAATGTAATAGATAAGGGCGGTTTCCAAAGGGGTCACCATCTTGATACCCCCTCCTTCAAGCCGCCCGTTCCATGCTATTTGTCCGATAAAGAAAGGCCGCGGCCACAAGACCTTGTACCAAACCGTCGCAGCCATGCGCTTTATATAGTGGTATTGCCCCCGGTGACAGTGAATCATGCCGATTCCGGGTTTTCGGGAACAGCCCATTGAAACTTTGATAAAATTTTGACGAATAAAGTCAAATTATCCACCGTTCCGGCCTGCGCCGGGCGAAACTCTGTTCCGTCTTTTCCCATTTATTTCAATGCAATCTTAATAACAATCCCCAGCGGATCCGGCAGCGGATAGCTGAAATGCGGATTCGGGCCATAGGCGAAGAAAACATATTCCGGATAATTTTCGGTGACGAAGGTGCGTACCGGGAACAGCTCGGCGCCGGAATACAGCAGCGTCGCCATCTGGATATCCTCCCGTTTGATCCCCTTGATAAAAGCCGGTCCCGGTGTCTGCGCGAAGATGTGGAGATAGATATTTTTTCCGTCAGACGTCGCCATACAGCCTTCCGGGGTCTCAATATTCCCGGCATACCCGCACCCGTACACACCCTCGCCGTTTGGCCCCAGCCAAAAACCGACATCTTCCAAGATCTCCCAGGCCTGCTCCGGCATATTGCCGCGGGCGTCGGGCGCGACATTCAGCAACAGGTTGCCCCCCTTGCTGACGCATTCCACCAAAAACCGGATGACCGTTTCCGGCGCTTTGTAATCGTAGTCGAACGCGGCGTATCCCCAGTTATTGTTGATCGTCAGGCAGCTCTCCCAATAGACCGGATTGCCCTCGTGATCCACAATAGGTTTCGGCGGGATCATCATCTCCGGAGAGACATAATCCCCCGAATATACCGTCCGGTTGCCGGTGACCAACGAGCCGAAACCGGAGCCGCTGACCTCCATCCGGTTGTCCATGATCACATCCGGCTGGTAGGAGCGGATCATGTTGACCAACTCGGTAGCCCGCCATTTTTCGCCGCTCATCTCGCCGTAAGAAAAATCGAACCAGAACAGATCAATCTGGCCGTAATTGGTACACAGCTCCCTGATCTGCCCGTGCATATATTCCAGATACCGGTCGAAATTATGCTCTTTGTCTTTGTATTCCTCTTTTTCCCGCATAGGATGGGTGGGGTGTTGATAATGGGGATAATCCTCATGATGCCAATCGATCAGAGAGTAATACAGCCCAACCCCCAGCCCCTCCGCCCGGAAGGCGTCCACATATTCCCGGATGAGATCCCGTTTACAGGGCGCGTTGGTGGATTTATAATCGGTCAGTGCCGAATCGAACAGACAGAAGCCGTCATGGTGTTTGGCCGTGAGGACGGCGTATTTCATGCCGGCCGCTTTACAGAGCCGCGCCCATTCCCGGGGATCATAATCCACCGCGGTAAAGGCGTCGAAATATTTTTGATAATCCGCGGTGCTGATCTGCTCGTTGCTTTTTACCCATTCCCCCCGGGCGGCGATGGCATACAGCCCGTAATGGATGAACATCCCGAACCGGGCCTCCCGGAACCACGCCATGCGTTTTTCATACTGCGCGTTGTCCATAAATCCTTGCTCCTTCTCTATAATTTTTGAGACAGCTTCACTCTGAAAAAGCAGGGGAACAATTCGGTTGCGCTGTTCCCCCGCTTTTTATCTGTTCATATTTACTCGTCGTCTTCCCCGTCGTCTTCCTCGACCTCAAATTCCGCGCCGCAGTTGGGACATTCGACGCCGCCTTCTAACAGCGTTTCCTCATCCACGCAAAATTCTTCATGACACTTCTGACAGGTGATTTCATAAAATTCGTCACCGCAGTCACAATCCTCGTCCTCATAAAACTCGGATTCGAGATCGTCCAGATCCTCGTCGATCTCGTCCACCTGCTCAGACAGCTCGTCCACATAGGCGTCCAGCTCCTCAATGACCGAAGCCATATCGCCGATCAGATCCAGCGCTGCGGCCAAAATCTTCCCCTGGTTGCTGTCGTCCAGCGCGCCCATCCCCTCGGCCAATCCGGTCAGATACGCGGCCTTTTCGGTCAGGCACATGTCTTTTTTATCCATAATCATACTCTCCTTATCGGAAATTTTTGGGACTGCAAACAGTGTAACACAAATCAAATAAAAACGCAAGCAGGGGAAACTGCAATGACCTTCAACATATAAGTTTCCCGCAAAAGCGCAGCGGCGAAACCAAAAAACGCCTCGGGATTATAAAATGGCAGCCCGCAGCACCGGACAGGCGTTTTTGAGTGGGGTTAGGCCCGTTCCATATACTCCCCGGTACGGGTGTCGATCCGGACGCGTTCGCCCTCCTCGATAAAAAGCGGGACGCGGATCTCGGCGCCGGTCTCGACGGTAGCCGGCTTGGTGACATTGGTGGCAGTGTCGCCCTTGAAGCCCGGATCGGTCTGGGTGATGGTCAGCTCGACAAAGTTGGGCGGCTCGACGGCGAATACCTTGCCTTTGAAGGACACCACCCGGCAGACCATATTTTCTTTCACGAATTTGAAGCTGTCCGAGAGGATATCCTTGCCGATCGGCACCAACTCATATGTCTCGCTGTCCATGAAGTAGTACAAATCGCCGTCGGCGTAGGAATATTCCATATCCTTGCGCTCAACATAGGCGTTCGGGAATTTTTCGGTGGGGTTAAAGGTGCGCTCCAGCACCGACCCGGCGATGACGTTGCGGATCTTGGTGCGGACAAACGCGGCCCCCTTGCCGGGCTTGACATGCTGGAACTCGATGATCTGATAGACGCTGCCGTCCATCTCAAAGGTCACGCCGTTGCGGAATTCTCCTGCTGAAATCATATTTATTCCTCCAAAATTTAACGTTACCAATTCATTGTAACGTATTTAACTGTCAATTGTCAACTGTCAATTGTCAATTGCTTCGTCAGCGCCTTCCGGCTCGCCGCAATCACCACAAACGCCGCCGCGAAGATCACTAAGTCCAGCCCGAACGGCAGCCGGCGGTCGATATCCGAGAGCCAGCCGGCGAGATACCCGAAGGGAATACTGACCGAGAGGGTGATGACGGTCATAATGCTGATGATCCGGGCCCGCTCGGCCGGGTCGATCAACAGCACCATCAGCGAATCCCGGCGCGGCAGGATAAAGCTGTAGGCGCAGGCCTCGAAGAAGATATACAGCAGCGGCATGGCTACATTTTCCGGCGGGGCCAGCATCAGCACGACATGGCTGGCGGCATAGAGCAGTACTCCGATCAGCATCGGCACCCGGAACCCGAACCGGTTGAGTTTCGGCTGGATCACAAATAGAAACACCGCGATAACAATAGCGCGCAGGATGGGAAAATAGGCGAGATACTGCTGCGGGATCAGCAGGTTGCCGGTGGTATACAGCCCGAAGAAGTTGACGGATATCATGGTGGTGATCCCGAAAACGGCGGAGATAACCAATGCCAGCACCATCTCCCGGGAGGCGAATATCTTCCGGAAGATCTGCCCGTATCCCGACATGATTTTAAAAATCGACAGGCTGGCGGTCTCCTGTTTCCGAACGAGGCCGGTGCGGGTTTCCTCGCTCCAGAAATACAGGATGATGAATTTCGCGGTCATGGATAAAAACGAAAAAAAGTACAGGATCCGCAGGGTGGGGATGACATCCAAGGTATCGATTAAGATACCGGCCAGCGGCGCAAAGACGACGGCCAACTGGCCCGTCATATGTACGAAGGAGTAGATCTTGACGATCTCGCTCTTTTCCGCGTCCTCGACCAACAGGCAGTTCCAGGAGTTGTCGGTGACCTGCATCAGGCCGTTAAAGGCCGCCGCCGCCATGAACCACCAGACATTCTGTGAAAACGCCCAGATCAGGCAGGGGATCGACCAGCCGCAGACGTCGAAGATGAGGGTGGTCAGCTTCCGCCCCAGCTTGTCGGTGACCGCGCCGCTGAACAGCGCCGAAACCGCTTTGAACAGCATCGTGACCGACGCCGCCATGCCGATCTGCTTATCGGTCAGCAGCAGTGCCGCCATATACACCGATATGTAAGGCGCATAGAGATTCATCGGAACCGACCACAGCGGCTCGGTATAAACGCAGGCCCGGGTATTGCCCCGCAGCGCGAACAGCGAATCGAAGAACGGATGCTTTCTTAAAAAGTTTTTCAACAGTGATATAATTCCTTTAAATATTTTTTTACTTTCTCACAGCCATGCCCGCGGCCCATTCGCTGGCGTGTTTTTCCGCCGATTCCCATGCCCGGTGCCGGATATAGGAGGACGCATAATTAAAATAGATCTCCGCCTCAATTGCAGCGGGTGTTGACGGCGGCTCGAAAATACCCGCCGACAGGTGGTAAAGAGCGCCGGTCCAGCGGTTGCCGGTATCTGTCCGGGTCCATATCCGCTGGTCGGCCAGATAGGCCGTCAGCGCGTTTTGCCGGGCGAGGAGACCCTGCTCCACCACGGAGCAAAAGGATGCGAGATTTGTCAACGCCTGATGATCGCCGGTTGACAGATAATACGCCTGTAAACCGCGGCAATAGGCTTGCATCTCTTCCAGAGCGGCTTGCCGGGTATCCATGGTCAGTGCGGTATCCAACACATCGGTCAGCCAAGCCAAAGGACCGATATCTTTTATCTTTTCCCGGTTATCTTCTAAAAATTGTGTCAGCTGCGGACTCAGCTTGCCGGAAATCGCCGAGATTTCGCTGTTTGTGTCTGGCTGATACACCGCGTCAAGAACCCGCGCCGCCGCCCGCGCCGGCGATAACTGCTCCCGCAGCTGCTGATACGCGCCGTCAATAAACGCGGGTGTTTCAGGGGGTTCAGCCGGCGGTGCTGCCGGCTGATTTATTTCGGCGGCGGCGCTGTTAAACCCGAAGACATACTGCTTTTCCGCGACCGCTGCCGTATATGAATCGGTTTCTCCCAAAGCGTTATAAAACGGTAAACCGGGTTCGGTCCGGATGCCGTCGATATACCACCCCGCGGTGAGCGGTCCGATCAACGGCAGATTTCCCATGGCTGACCGCCGGACCATCGACATGCTGACGGCTTTCTGGGTGATGATTTTACCGGAATTATCGGCGAGCACCGCGTAAAGCGATACCGATGCCCTGCCGCCAACGCGTTGCTCATGGGTGTTGTATACCAGCGAAAGACGGCTGTTTTCCAAGACAGTTTCCGAAACTGAGAAGCTGTCGCCCCCGAACAGGATATTGGCGATCACCCCCCGGTCAAAAGAATCCGGCCCGGTATTGCCGGTGAGCGCGTTGGCGCAGGATAAAGCGGCCTGTGCGGTTTCAAGGGCGATCTGCGCCTCTAAAAGATTGGCGTTGTACGGGGTACTGTCGTTTTCGGTGTCCGCTGTTGCCAGCCGTATAAAGGCATTCGCGTCGGCGTTTTCATATGCCGATTCTATCTTAGTTAAGGTGTTTCGGATATAAGCGGGGGCGGAGTCCTGCCGTACCGGCTGCGGTTCCACCCGGAACCTGCCCGGATTGCCCGGACCGGCGGCCGGCGGGTCCGGTTCTAACGACAGGTGTTCCGCCGGCTTGCTTCCCGGGGGCAACGGGGAAGCCGAAGGATAGCCCTTTTCCTGTGTTTGGATAATGATGATATACTGTTCTTCCCGGAAGGTGGGGTATATCGTGAAGGTATCCTCCCCCTCGGCGGTCCGGGTCAGCAGCATATCGCCGGCGGCGTTACATACCGACAAATTCACCGGCCGGTCAAAAAGGAAGAAATAGGATTGGGCGGTGAAGGCGTCCTGCCGGACGGTAAAATACCGTTTTTCACCGGGATAGTTGAGCCGCACGCCCACCGTAAGGCCGGAGGCGTGGATATCCAATACGGTATGGGCCCGGTCGCCGGACATGTCATAGATACCGATCGAGCCGAACGCCTCCCGGATAATACCGGCGGCCTCGACGCTGCAGGTTTTTCCCTCTAATATCAGGATATCCCGCAGCAGATTGAAATTGATATCCGGGACCAGCGCGGCTAATTGGGCCGCCGCCGAAAAGAGGGCTATTAACTCGGTTTTTGAAAACTGTCCGGATTGGATAATATGCATGATCGCCTTGTTGAGGATCTGGAGATTGACCTCCTGCAGTTCTGCAGCGGGATCCGAAGAGACAAAATCCGCCATCGACAGCTCCGGCCGGTAATACAGCGGCAGTGAAGCCGACCGGTCGTCCCGCGTTTCGATCTGAGCGATGATGGTTTGGTAATCGCTGTCCAAAACCGCCCGGGTGTTGGCCAGCGCCCGGTTGACCACCGGCGCCATCCCGCCGGCAGTCATCCCGCCGGCAGCTGCCGTATTGACCGCCGCCGTCTGGCCGGTGTCTGAAATCAGTTCATACAGTTCACCGGTCCGGGCGTCGATGATCAAATGGAGCGGCTGCCGGTTTTCGGCGTTTTTGCGGAATATTTTCATCTCATAAGCGAAAGCATATAATTGACCGCCGGTCCGGCGGGCGTCCGGATACCAGCAGCTGTCGAAGGACGCCATATGGATATCCGCCGGTCCGGTTTCCTCCGGAATAAAACCTTCCTTCAGCAGCCGGATGACATCGTCCAGGCTCAATAGCTCCCCATCCTCCGGTTTTTTCAACGATTCCGGGCAGGGTGCCGTTTCTCCCAGCAGATAACGGGCGGTATTATCCCGTCCGACTACGATATGCCGGCCGGACCGGCAGATCGGCAGACCGTCTAACAGCTGTGTGAAGGAATATACCGTGCTGCCGGTGGGCAGCGTTCTGGCGCCGTCAAACTGGAAAGATCCGTTCAGGGGATTGTCAAAGGCATGGATAAAATCGGTGGCGTCCTTTTCGGAGGTGATCTCCTTTTTTTCCCGGACCGGCAGCGCCGCGCCGCCGTTCCCCTCGCCCGCGAAGGCTATCCGGCTCCGCTCTTTTTGAAAATCCGCGGCAAATCCGGCGACCGTCAGGTTGACGCTGTCGCACCAGTAGACATGCAGCGGATTCCACCAGATCAGCGCCGCCGCCGCGACCGCCGCCAGCTTGATAACACGGCCGGTCCATTTCAGCCGCCGCGGGGGTTCGGGAATATCGTCGGATCCCATATCGCCGGGAGCGGATACCACCTGGCCGGAAGACAGCGGGACGCTTTTGTTTCTGCGTATAATGCGGAGAATACCCGCGACAATCAGATAAATAAACAGGACCGCCCAAATGATAATAGCGATAGCCTGGGCGGGGGAGAGCCAGGACAACAGCTCCGGGAGCGGCACCGGCAGCTGCCCGCGGTCGTCGCCCCGCCCGAATTCAAGGCCGAAGCGGAGGAGAGCATATAAGAACAGATACCACTGTACCTTGTGTTTTTCAATCCCCTTTTGAAAGACGAAATACAGGATAAACAGCGCGAAGGCCTCAAGCTCCCGGGCGGGAAAATCAAAATGAAAACCGAACAGGCTCAGTTCTATTCCATAACAGCAGCCGGCCAGGCTGCAGCCAATCCGCCCGAAGAGATGGAAAAGCAGTACCGAAGGGATGATCTGGTTCATCCAGAATTTGACGTCGAGATGATGGGCATAGAGAAACAGAGCGGATACGCCGAGGAAGGCCAGTACGCCGAAAAAGAAAGAAAAGCCGCCTAATGTGATCCGCTGCCGCAGGGAATATTGTAATGTTTCGGGGAACAGGAACCAGTTGCCGATGTTGGCATAGGCGACGCCGGCCAGAAGCCCGATCCAGAACGACCGCCGTATGCGTTT
>WRDE01000064.1 GCA_009783605.1 Oscillospiraceae bacterium | reverse complement strand
GGTCGATGTCGTGCTGTACGCGTACTCCGCCGTCTGACCGTTGCCCGGTGCGGCAGATTGCACCGTGATGCTCGTCGAGGTCTTCGATACTAAGGTCGGTGGATCCACAAGGGCGCCGGGTTTCGGCGTCGACGACGTGCCCCATTTCAGGTAGACATCCGGCGTATCGGTCGCGTATACCTTGATATACCGCACCGCCATACCGACGGCGGCCTCGCTCTCTTTCAGCCCGATCCAGCTGTGGCCGTATTCAACCGGCACCGCTTCGGTATAGGCATTATTCACCCACCAGACCTTATTTGTCGTCCAGGTGTTTCTGGCGACCCCGCTGGAATCCCAGCTTCTGTCCGCATAGGCGTTCTGGACGGCGAAGCAGAGATCATTATTGCCGGAGGTCAGCACAGCGCCGGTCATCATGAATTCGATTTCCATCGTCACGTTGCCATTCCCCTTGGGAATGATTTCATAGATGTTATAGAACGGAAGGGCCGGCCAGTTGGCTCCCCTGTTGGTCATAAATACCGGTACGCCGTCAATTTCATCTAATTTAAAGTTATCCCAGGAAGATGCGCCGGCGCCTCTGTTGTATTCCAGCAGCAGCAGATTCGCGCCCTGCCGGGGGGTATACATCCCGCCCCATTCGGCGACGGCGTCGCCTATCGTGACCTTGATATAGCTGATCAGATAGGTGCCCTGTCCGTCGATCCGCAGATCGCTGAGTCCGTGGGTGGAATTGACGGTAAAGCTGCGGATAATGCCCTCACTCGCCCGGTCGCCGTTAAAGCTGTAGCTGCCGGTGGTATCGAAAATAGTGGCCATCTGCCAGCCGGAATTCCGCTGCATCCAATCCGGGAATCCGCTCTTCCCGAACATCTGGCCATCCTTATCATGGATACGGTAGCCGTTCATACCGCCCGCCTCTTCGAGACGGTTGTACTGGATCTCGACCTTCATATCGTAGACGGTCGCGCCGGCGGGGATGTTCATGCTCTCGGCGAAGGAGATATCCACGCCGTTGTCACCGCTGAGCCGGAGGAATTCCCGGTCGCCGTCGGCGATCACTTCGGCCTGCCCGAGGGCGCCGTCTTCGACGGCGTTCTTTGTTACGATAGTAATATTGCCGTCATCATATACCGGCAGCGGCGCGCGGGTGCCCCATTCCATGTACACATCCATACTTTCGGTGGCGTATATCTTGATATACCGCACCGCCATGCCTTTGGGCGCGCCCAATTCTAACAGACTGAGGAAATTCCAGCCGGTCGGGTTGTCAAATCCGGCACTGTATCCGTCGTAATCGCTCCGGTCGACGTCCCAGGCATACCGCAGCCACTGATCGATCGGTTTTCCGCTGATATCGGCTTCTTCATACATGCCGCCCCGTTCTTTCAGGCCCAGCGCGAGGGTGCTGTCCGCGTTCAGCTTCATATATTCGACTTCGCAGCTGATTTTCTGGGTACCCGACGGAATGACGCCGAAATTGTTGAAGAGTCCGAGCTGCGGAACGTTATTCGCGCCGCTGGCTGTCCGGAGCGTCTGAACCCCGCTGACGTTTTCCATTTTCCAATCGTTGCTGTTTCCGCCGTCCCGGTTATAGTTGAAGCCTAACCGGTTGGCGCCTTCATTGGGTTCATACATCCGGCCCCATTCGGCGACTCTGCCGCCCACAGTGACCCGGATATAGCAGATCCAATAATAGATGTTGCCGTTGATGCGCATATCCCACTCTTCGCCGGTCTTGTTGACCGTGTAAGAGGTTACCGGAGTCCCTTCAAAATCGTATTCGCCGGTCTTGATATCCAAGATGGTATCCAATTGCCAGCCGGTATCTTTGCTTATTAAATTACTATTTATGCAGAATCCCTGACCGCCTGGCTGCTGGAGCTGCATATAATTCTGGCCGTTATTCCGGGAACCGGCGTTATATTGGATCTCCACCTTCAAATCGTCGAGCACCGTATTTTCCGGAAGATGCATATTCTTCGAGAAGTTGATATTGACGCCGTTCCAGTCCTGCATATCAATATATTGATTTTGCCCGTCGGTAAGGACACGGCCCTGCTCCGGCGCCCAGCCGAGGGTAATTTTCGGCAGCGCCGTCGGCATCAGGAGTACACCCCACTGGGCCGTCACGCCGCCGACTTCAAGACGGATGCCGCGGATATACTTATTCGCCAGCTCACAAAAGGCGATTTCTTCGTTGACCGAGCGGAAATGATACGGATGATCCGCCAGCGTATAGGTAAACTGGTTCCAGCCGCCCTGTACATAGGCTCTGGCACATTCGTCGTCCGACTGGTGATAGGTGAGCACATCCTCGCCCGACGCTTTGGGCTTCCAGAATCCGATTGCGGGATTCGCGTCGTCGGACCAGTATTCGATCGTGACCCGGGTGTCCCGGAGATAGGGGTCCCCGCCCTTGATCGAAGGATCAATGTCCAGCGCGCTGAGCACATTGTCCATCCAGGCCCAGGGGGTGTTGCCAAGGGTGTAGTAGCCGTCTGTCCGGGTGAATTGGGCGTTGGTGCCGGGCTGGAAATCGCACCGGAACGGCTGGCCCTCCACTTTACCCCAGACGCCGGTCATGCCGGCGATGGTCACCTTCACGCCGCGGATAACGAGGCCGTCGTTCACGTCTTTGGCGTCATTATTCGGCAGGAAGGCGAAGTCCCAGCCGTGTTCGCTGGTTGAATTTTTACTCAGATCGCCGATATAGACATTTTCGAGCGTCCACGAACCGGTTTGCCAGTCATCCCAGTCCGCGCTGTCCCGGACCGGCGCCCACTGCGGTACGCCGGCGTTCCCGTCAGCCGTCATGTGTATATTTGTTCTGCTGGAGTTATTGGTCGTATGATAGCTGATCTCACATTGAAAATCCCTTGCCACGCTGTATTCGATCTCGAATTTCACATCATAAATGCCCGACGGGATACCGCCGACGATGAAGTTGATCTCGTTGCCGTTCTGGTCGCGGAAATCGCGGCTGTAGTAGTCCGGAGCCGGCGCGGGCTTGCTCCCGCCTCTGTAATCCAGCACCACGCTGCATTTATCCACCTCTAACGAGCCCCAGCCGGCGACGATCTCGCCGTCGATGAGCAGCCGGATGCCCCGGATATACAGCTCGCCGTTGCCGGTGTTGATCTCGATGCCCGCGCTGCCGTTTACCCTGTTGAGCACCACCCCGTTGAGGTTTTCCGCCGTGCGGATGGTGTATTCATAGGCATTGATACCCGGGTCATTGTTGCGTATGATGTAATAGTCGTTTTCAAAGAAATCTCCGCCGGGTCCCTGCCAGCCGTCGCCGCCGGAAGCCCACCGGCCGCCGTGGTCGAGTATGGTGTTGGTGATATCATAGGTCCTGAACTGGACCCACCGTTTTCCCGCCGCGTCGAACACGATATCCACGTTGTCATATACCTTGCCGGTTTCGGCGCCGTCGAAGTAGATGTTGAACCAGGCGGTGCCGCTATCGACCAGTTTGATCGCCTGAGAACCCATATACTCGGTCAGCGATGTCGCCGCGCCCTCCGCCGGGCGTATCGTGATATCGTGCACCACCGGCGGCGGGATGATGATCGGAGGCGGCTCCTCCAGCGGATCGGCGGTTACGGTCAGATAATACTGCGCCGTCGCGCCGGCGTAGTTGGTGTCCTGGGCTTTGGTCGCGATGATCGCGGTGGTGCCGACGTTGACGCCGGTGATCCGGCCGGTGGTCGGGTTGACCGTCGCGACCGACGGGTTGGCGCTGGTGTAGGTGATCGCGCCGGTGCCCGGTCCGGGGACCGAGATGGCATGATTGTCGCTTGTGCCCTTTTCAATGTTTCTGGCGGCGTTCTTATACGGGAATTCGATGGTCTGTATCAGTTTTTTCTGAACCTTTCCGACCGATATGACCTGATCGGCGTTGATGCCGGTGATCTCATAGTAGTTCTGCCCGGATACCTTCTGGATCACATTGGCGGGATTGTTGGCCCCGTTGAGGTAGACGTCATAGCCCTGTTCCACAAAATCGGGGTGAATATCCAGCGTAAACCGTATCGTGCCGTTCGCCGCCACGCTGTTGTCATATGTTGCCAGCGGGGTGAGTTTGTAGCCCACATAGCTGGCCTGCCGGACGGAATATCTGGCCGCCGGGGCAAACGCCGGCGGGTTGGCGTAGTTGGCGACATATACGTTTCTGATGCCCCACCAGTTGCCCTTGCTCTGTGCGCCCGGAGGCCGTTTGATCATGATGTATTGCCCCGTCTGCGCGCCGACATCGATCATCTGCTTGTTGCCGATATTCGACGCGACTTCAACCCAGCTGGCATGGTTGGGATCGCCGGTGGTGCCGGTGGTGAACGCGGCGGCGGTATTGGACACATAGATGTTCGCGCCCATGCCCCAATCCTGTCCGGAATCGCCGCCATGCTGCATCAATATCGTGTTAAACGCGGACGTGGCGCCCCGGTTCCACATCCACCACTCTTGGTTCGCTGTGGAAGTCACGGCGGACTGGCCCCGCCCGGTTGACCATTGATAATTGGCGGCATTATATCTGATAGCGTTGTCGGAGTTGCTGTTGTTGCCGGCGTTGCCGGTATTTTGGCTTGCTCTGGTTACCCCATTCGTGGTAGGCCGGGTAATGACGCCCGCCTGGGAGACGGCGTTGGCTTCGGTTTTGGTAATGGGGAGCAGCGTGATCTGCGTGGCCGGCAATGGCCGCGTGGTCAGCGCCGTGCAGTTCATCAGGCTGGATATATTGCGGGCTTTGCCCGCTCCGCCGGTAACCGCGTTCGGCGAGGAGGATTGCTTGGAGTTGATGAAATTCAAAACGCTGGTCGTATAGGTATTGCTCGATGCCGGTGTGTTTGTCAGGTTCAGGAAGTTGGGGCCGTTGGTGCCGTCGACGATATTGGCGCCATACAGGTTGATGATTCCGGAATTGGCTTTCATCACGAAGCCGCAATATGTCCAGCCCCAATAATCGGAGTTATAGAAATTGGCCCTGAACTCGGAGTTGGTTCCTTCGGAAACCATGTACGCGCCGTCGGTATAGGTACTGCCGCCGACAGCCACAATCTGGGTGTTGAAAAAGTTGAAGGTTCCGGTCAGCCCGGTACCGAAGTTGACCGTCTGCACGGCGGCGTCGATGGCGTTGCCGACGCCGATCAGCCCCTGCGGGCCGCCGGTCCCCTGATTGATCAGATGCAGCCCGATCTTGGAGCTGTAATGGAAATTGTTATACAGCAGGGTGTTTTTGCTGTCGCCGATCACCATGAAGTCCAGATTCTCCATCGCGTGGGTGCCCACATGACCGTTTTGGCCGTTTTGTCCTCTGTTGCCGTTGTTGAAGGTACCGAACTTGGACTCGTCGCCGCAGCCGTACACGATGATGTTGCACATGATGTTTTTGATGATGGCGCCCTCGCCGTTGTTGCCGTATTTGATCATGTTGTGGAAGGCGTGGCCGGCCACGAAATCCACATAGAGGTTGTCGCACTTATATGTGTCGAAGTCCATCGCGTCCCAGGTCGCCCGGAAGCCGACGTTGATGACGTAGATGTTGGAGCCGCGGCCCTGGACGGCATAGGGATATTGCTTCGCGTCGAGCTTTGTGCCGGCCATGTCGGTGATCCGCTGTTCGGGATAGTTGATGGTGATCCCGCGCAGCCCGCTGCGCTCCTCCATGATGATGACCGGATCGCCGGCGGTGCTGCCTCTGCCCCTGAAAACCTCCAGGATACTGCCCATGCCGCGGGGGAAGGTGCCAATCTCGGGGGTTGAGCCGCACAGCTCGACGCCGAAGGGAATGGTCAGCGGCCCGTCGACCCGGTATTTGCCCGGCGGCAGGAACACCACGCCGCCGCCGTTGGCCGCCGCGGCGTTCAGCTGCGTCTGGATCAGCGCCGTGCTGTCCTGCGTGCTGGTCGTCGTCGTATGGTTGATGGAGTTGTCATTGCCGGGGAACGCGAGCCTTCTCGCGGTACTGACGGTAAACACCGTTGATTTCGTCGGCCCTTTCGCCATCGGCAGCGCCAGCTCGTCGGGGAATTCCGGCGCTTTGATATTGGTGTATTGAAAATGGTTGTTTGCGGGGAAATTATTGCCGGTGGTTGAATTAGCCGCCGCGGTCTCTACATAAATCGTAGTATTCGGCGCCGTAAACGTGTTGACATAAGTATTGTCGGTCTGGAAAAACCGGGCCGTTGGCCCCAATTTAACTTGCGTATTCGCCGGTGTCTCAAACCGGTTGCCCACCGAGTTGAACGTCCCGCCTTTTATATAGACGCTGCCTTTCCGGATGAGGCTGCCGTTCATCATCAGCATCCCGGTGCCGAAATAAATGGCATTCTTGGTCGCGCTGATATCCGCGTTGACGACCTGAACCGGGAAATCATTGAGATCCGTATTGTAAATGCCGTACTCGCAATCGGTTATCTTGATATCGGCGAACATGATGCCGACATGGTTGGTTTTATCGAGATGGATACCGTATTTGCAACCCGTGAGCTTAAACCCGTAGTTGTGCCCGTTCGGCCCGTCGTCGGTAAACCGCTCCGGCGGGCATTCGCAGGTCGGGTTGGGCGTGCAGCAGATGGTCCGGTTGCCCTCCGGGCCTATCGAGTGGGTCGGGGCGCCGCGGAAGCCGATTTTATACCCGTCGATGTTCAGATAGCAGGTATACGACCAGTCGTTGCGGCGCATGGTCATGGCGATACCGTTGTTGTATATGTAATCCCGCACCGCTTTTCTGGCGGTCTCGCTGGTGGTCGCGTTGGCGTTGTTGAACACGTCGGCGTTGAAACCCGAATAGATCCAGTAATCCGGCGAGAAGTTCAGGTTCTCGACCCGGCCCACGTCGACGATGTTGTCGATCTCAACCCCGCTGCGCAGCGGGGAACCGTACACGCCGCTGACGGTCGGGCAGGTGCCGCCGTTGCTGATCCAGTTCCACTGGATGCCGATAAAGGAGTTGACCAATGTGACGTTGCGGATATTGACGTTATCGCAGTCCCAGTGGCCCTCGCGGGAGGGGCCGAACGAGATGGTGGGTGTAAAGGGGGTGACCGTACCCGGAACCTGCTCCGGATAGTAGAAGGTGATATCGGTCACCGCGCAGCCGGTCGTCGTCTCGATAAACGGCAGATTGGCGTTGGCCGCCGGCTCTTTCGCCGACTGCGGGCCGTTCTTGCCCTGGTACACCAAAAAGACGGTGTTGGTCGTCGTGCTGATCGGCTCGCCCTTGACCGGTTTGGTCCAGGCGCCCCGGATCGTGACCCCCTTGCGCAGGATGACCGAGCCGTTAAACCGGTACTGTCCCGGAGGGATATAGACCGTACCGCCGCCGATCATAAATGTCCTGTCGATATAGCTTTGCAGGATAGGTGTATTGTCGAAGGTGGCGCTCTGCGCCGTCGTCTGCATACGGGCCGCTGACGCAATGCCTGTGCTGGTCGTGACAAACGCCGCGACACCGGTCCCGACCTCCATATCCGCGTTCGGGATCTCGGTCCATGTGGGATTTGCGGATCTGATCGTACTGTTTGACGCGTTGTACGGTCCGTCCGCCGCTGCCTTCTGGGGCAGATCAAAGACCATCATGCTGGTCAGCAGCAGACATACGGTTACTATCAGGGATAGTGCTTTTTTTGTTCTTCTCTCCACGGTAATTACTCCTTTTTTAAGATGTAAAAATGACCTTATGCCATATATCATGGCATACCTTCCGGGAAAATAGAATTTTGCGCATAACAGTGTAGCATATTCAAAGCTGTTTGTCTCACCCAAAACTGATAAAAAATGGCAGAATCCTGACATTATTTATAGAAAATATCAATCATTCACTGATTTACGGCCATTGGTTTGTACAAATGTGTTACAGCGCATAGCCAAACACGCAGTGTTGGGCTATGCGCTGTTTATAGTTATGATTTATCCGCAGGAAATTTATCAATCTTATCCACAATAAACTGCAATAGCAATCTCGCGTCGCTGATGGTCACTGTATCGCCGCCGTTGACCCGGGCATATACCATCCGGTCTTCCGGGATGGTATACTTATCCACCAAATACTGCAGAATCAGCCGGGCGTCGTTGATATCCACTTTCTCGTCGCCGTTTACGTCGCCATACAAAATCGGCGGCGGCAGCTCGGTATCGCTGTAGAGGGCATAGGTTCTGCCTTTTACCGTTTCATAGGTGTAGGTGACCGTCTCGGGATGGTTGGGGGCCGTGCCCGCCGCTTTGGGGGTGACGGCGGCGCCGGTTTCCATGTCCACTAACACCATCTTCTCCCAGGGACAGGCGAGGGTGATGTCCAACCCCTGTTTACTATAGATGGTCGCGCCCTCCTCCATCCGTTTTTCCGCGCCGTTATAGGACGCGCTGATCTCAAAGGTCCCGGCGCACAGCCGTTTGAAGCTGGCGTCGCGGTCCGGCAGCCAGTTGGGGAAGAACACCGTCACCCCCTTGTCCCGCAGCAGCAGCATCTCGTTCACCGCCGCGATGGCTCCGGCCTTCTCCAACCCGTGGACGTTGTCGTGGATCAGCATATTGGCCTTCATCTGACTGCCTATGACCGGCGCCAGCTTCTGGGTTATCGTCGCGGCCGGATACCGGCTGTTCACCGCGATCTGCGGCAGTTTCGGGAAATTGTTGACCAATCCCCAGTTGTTGGAGAACATGTCAATGGTGTTTTTCAGGGCGTCCAATTCATCCGGCGCGGAGAAATACCCCAGCGCGTTGTTGGGCTTCACCGATTCCAACAGCAGCGCGTTGCCGTCCCCCGGCACCGGCGTCTCCATATCAATCCACTGGCCGTTTTTATATTCCTTCTCGGCCAGAATGAACACATTTTTGCCGTTTATCACCCGGGTGGGCTGCGGCGCCAGACCGTTCAGGATCCTGCTCCACTC
>WRDE01000063.1 GCA_009783605.1 Oscillospiraceae bacterium | reverse complement strand
CTTCCAAAGCGGCATAAACAGTATCAAGTCTCTCTTGAGAGACAAACTCATTGGCGGCCAGCAGCGACAGAATGTAATTCACTTCATCCAGCGCGTCCTCATAGGCCTGGACCGCGGCGGTGGCTTTGCCGGCGGTGACGACCTGCGTGGCGGCCAGATCCTTCAGATCCTTTTCGGTGAGCGGAGCCTGGGTCGGCGCGACGGTCGGCTGGGTTTCATCCGTAGTCGGCTGGGTCTCGTCGGTAGTCGGCTCGGTCTCATCCGTAGTCGGCTCAGTCTCGTCCGTAGTCGGCTCAGTCTCGTCCGTAGTCGGTTCAGTCTCGTCCGTAGTCGGCTCAGTCTCGTCCGTGGTCGGCTCAGTCTCATCCGTGGTCGGCTGGGTCTCATCCGTGGTCGGTTCGGTCTCGTCCGTGGTCGGTTCGGTTTCATCCGTAGTCGGCTCGGTTTCGTCGGTGGTCGGTTGGGTCGGTGTGGTCGGCTCGGAGGTCGGGGTGGTCGGCTGTTCGCCTTGGAACACGCCCCATACCGCGGTAAAGGCATTGCCGCCGTCGTCAGTGACAGTGACCTTGACATAGCTGATGTGGAAGAAGAATTTGTCGCCGACATACTGGAAATCCTTGCTGCCGGATCCGACAATAAAATCGGTAAATTCAACCACTGTGCCCAGTGTCCAGGTGGTCGAATCCAGATTCATCCAATCAGCGGGCGATCTTACGAAAAGGTCGGTTTCTCCCGATCCATTAGGATTCTTCAGATACGCCACGCCAAAGGAATCCGGCAGCGTATCTAATTTATACTGCCATTCGATCTTAACGCTGGGAATTACGGTTCCAACCGGAATATTCATATTCTCGGTAAATTTGAAAGCGTCAAAGAGCGACGCGCCATTGGGAACGCCAGGATCAACCGCATTGATAGCGTTGACACCTTCATAATTGCCGATTTGACCGTCATAAACGGTGATATCGATCGCTGCGTTCTGCCACGGATCAACTACCGGTACCGGATCCAGCAGCAGCACACCCCACTGGGCTGCCGCGCCGTTGGCCTCGACACGGATGCCGCGGACAAAACGATCTTTTGCGCCCAGACCCCAAAGACCAAAATCGCCGTCGTTGCGTTCCCGGAAGGGATAATTATCGTCTTCAAAGACATATTGGCGCCAGACGCCGTCTTTTTCATAATCATCCGGTAATAATTCCTGATTGCCATCGGGATGCCAGAGTTCCCACAGACCGCCTTCGCCGCGGGGATCCGCTGTGGTGGCGTATTCGATGGTGATTTTGGCAGCATGTCTCTGCGCGCCGGCAGGCATACCCAATGCGTCCGCGACGCCGGCGAAGTTCGACCAGTCGCCGGACAGAACCATGGATCCGTCATACATCATGACACCCGCGTTGGGACGGAAATCCCAGTCATACGCGTCAACAGTGCCCTCAACGGTTCCCCAGGTGGCGGTTTTTCCGTCGACGACAACCTTGATGCCCCGAACGGTCAGTCCCATTTCGCTGGCATTGCCGTTATGTTCGCCAAGACCAAATTCAATGTCCCAGCCATCCGGACGCCAGCCGCCGAGATAAGCGTTTTTAAATGTTACGCTGCCGGTTTTCCAATCGGTCTGGTTGGCGCTGTCGCGGAACGGCGCCCATTGCGGACCCCAATCCATAAATTTGTCAATAAATTTGCCCGCGTCTTTTGCCGCGTCTTTTGCTTCATTGTTAGACATTTCGCCGGGATCTACCAGATCTGTGTAGTATTTTTGGACCCACCAGAAATTTTTTCCTACACTGTACTCAAGAATTACCTGTACATCGTGGTTGCCGGTAATGCCGTCGATCTTGAAATTAAAGCCATTACCGCCACCATAGAAGCACAGGTATCCTTCCGGTGTGGGACCCTCCGGTTTGCCGTCGCCGGATTCAGCTTTCGCGTTAGTCCAGACAAGCGAAACGGTCAGTTCATCTTCTGCGCTGGCGTTGAAAACAAAGAATGTCGTCAGCGAACCGGCGATGATCAGCAGCGCCAAGAGGGTTGAAAGTAACCTTTTACTCATGTGATTTGCCATCCTTTCTCCTTTTTGAAATGAAAATTGTCATAAATACTGTTTTTTGAAGAATTCTTAAAACAGCCTCTACCGATCCAGTATAGTCTTTTCGCCGGTAATTGTCAAGGGAAATTCCATATTTTCCCGTTATATTTAGCTGGAAATGCATTATTTTTTAAGGGCTTTTCACAGATTTATTATATTTTTCAACAACAACCCGCGGTATGATGCAAATTTACGGCTTGACACCGCCGTTGTAATTATTATAATGGATAATAAAGGACAGCGGCGAAGGAGAATGTATGGTTATGGACAAAAGAATCTGTTATATAGCCGGCGCGGGCCCGTGCGGCCGGCTGGATTTTATTCCGGGGCCGGCCGATTTTGTGATCGCCGCCGACGGGGGACTGGCGCATCTTATCCGGAACGGGCTGGCCGCCGATCTGGTAGTCGGGGATTTTGATTCACTGGGAAGCGTGCCGGAGCATCCTTGTGTGCTGACGCTTCAAAGCGAAAAGGATGAGACCGATACCGCCGCCGCTCTCCGGGAAGGGATCGGCAGGGGATACCGTGTGTTCCATCTCTACGGCTGCGCCGGCGGCCGGCTGGACCATACGCTGGCCAACATCCAGCTGCTGGCGGAGCTGTCGCGGCAGGGGATGCGGGGGTATCTGTTTGATGAAAAAACCGTCATCACCGCCATCACCGATGCCAGCATCCATTTTAACGCCGGCGCAAGCGGAACCATTTCAGTTTTTTCCCATTCGGACAAATCCACCGGCGTATCCGAAACCGGCCTAAAATATCCGTTAGACCGGGCGGAACTGACCAACACCTGCCCGGTAGGGGTGAGCAATGAGTTTATCGGGGCGGAGAGCTGTGTGTCGGTGGAGGGCGGAACGCTAATTGTAATGTATAATGATGTATGACAAAAAATCCCGCCGGAAACCCGGCGGGATCGTTTTTCTTGCTTCTGTTTTCTTGCCTCTTGCTTCTTGATCAGCGCTTGCTGAACTGCGGCGCGCGTCTCGCGCCCTTGAGTCCGTACTTTTTCCGCTCCTTCATCCGCGGGTCGCGGGTGAGGTAGCCGGCTTGCTTCAGCGCCGGGCGGAGGGTTTCGGAATCGTATTGGAGCAGCGCGCGGGCGATGCCGTGGCGGATGGCGCCGGCCTGGCCGGTGACGCCGCCGCCGCCTACGCGGCACTCCACGTCGAACCGGTCGCCGGTCGCGGTCAGCGCCAGCGGCTGGCGGGTGATCAGCTTCAGCGTTTCGAGGCCGAAATAGTCGTCGATGTCGCGGCCGTTGATGGTGATCGCGCCGGTGCCGTTATACAGCCGGACACGGGCGATGGATTTTTTGCGGCGGCCGGTGCCGTAAAAATAAGGACGGGTGGTATATTCCATTATTTGGTCCCTCCTTCATAGACTTCGGGCTGCTGGGCGGCGTGCTCGTGAGCCGGACCGGCATACACGCGCAGACGGGTGCGGGCCTTGCGGCCGATGGTGTTGTCGGGGATCATGCCGTTGACCGCCAGCTGCATCGCCTTTTCGGGGCGCTGGGCCATCAGCTTGGAGTAGGGGATGGTTTTCAGGTTGCCGATATAGCCGGTGAACCGGTACCAATTCTTTTGCTGGAGCTTATTGCCGGTCAGCACCGCCTGGGCGCAGTTGATGATGATGACATGGTCGCCGCAATCCACATGGGGGGTAAAGGTCGGCTTGTGCTTGCCGCGCAGCAGCACGGCGGCCTGGGTAGCGACCCGTCCCAGCGGTTTTCCGGCGGCATCAATCACAAACCACTTGCGGGAGACCTGTCCGGCCTTTTCCATATACGTGGACATGAGTGAACCTCCTTGATGTAATTCGGAATGCGGAATTAAGGAATAGATAAAATTCTGCTCCTTTTTTAACAGCCCCGTTATAATACCACAGCCATTTTGGGTTGTCAACCGCAAAATGGCTGTTTCTGGGCGTATATGAGCTGGATTCCGGCAATATCGGCGGTTATTTTAATTGGTTAGATGATAACTTGATAAAACGCCGGATATTGCCGGAATACTCGATTATACGAATGGGCTAAATCATGTTTTTGTTATTCAATAGCAAATTCCGCGTATATGTCATACTTGCCGTCAGGATATGTTTTGGATTTGTCATGATAATCCGTGGCGATCCGGTAACGTCCTGGCTGTATATTATCGGTATACTTTGTAATGAGATAGGTATGTTCTCCTTCCGAATAGGGCGGAATAAGATAAGCGGGTTGGGCAAACGCGACAACATGTTTTTCATTAACCTCCTGCCAGCCGCCGTTACTATATTGTTCCAGCTTATACGGTTCACCGAACACAATAGACATGGACGTATCGTTGTGCCATGTCACCGTAATCGCCTGCACCCCCGCCGGATACGACGCTTTTTCCGGCGTCAGGGTCACAATGGCGGGAGTGGTTACGGCGGCGGTGGTCGATACCGCGGTAGTAGTCGGCACCGTTTCGGCGGTAGTCGGTATGCTTGTGGCCTGTGTCGTGGGACCGGTCGTCGAAACCGATGTCCGGTTGGCATCCAGTGTGTTTTCTATTTTCAATTCGCCGTCAACAAGAGCCAACACCCCGCTCACCGTATCCGCCACGCTCGCGCAATTTATGCGTATAACGATTAACTCATCATTGTACACCGTCAAAGAATGACTGTAATTTCCGCGGTCGGACAGCGTATACTGCCGTCCGTTGGCATAATCGTACACCAACACATAGTCAAACCCGCTGCACATCTCCCAATTGACCGTCGCGCACAATTCCGGCTTCCCGTCGCCGGTCAGGTCGCAGAAAAAGACATTCCAGACCGGCATCCCGAAGAACAGCTCCCGTATGCCGCTGGACTCCAGCACCGTGACCTTATCGGGTGTCCAGGTAAATATCACCCCGTCGAATGCCGGGATTTTAATTTGCCGGTCTTCGTCCCAGGGCATTTCCTCGCCTTTGTAGTAATCAATCCATGTGTGTACGTTCGGTCCCGGTTCCGGCGGCGGCGGTTCGGGATAATAGGATTTGTACGTTACATCCGCCGTGAAATTTGTACTTTGGCATTTGCTGCGGGCGAGGCCGACAAGGATTTGCCAGGTTGCCATGTCGTCGGTGCCGCTGCCTGCCGTGATGCCGCGGATTTGGATTTCGGCTTTGTCGAAATCCACGCCGGTGACGATGTGGCGGTGGGATCCGCTCCCCTCGATCAGGGTGGCAATGACCAGCAGATTGTCCTTAAAAAAGGCGTCGTCATATTGTTTGATGGCTTGCGCAAAGACGGATCTGCCGTCCCAGCCGTAATTGAGGCCGAGAAGCTCGTTGTTTTCCTTATAATAGGTGTCCAGCTGCTGTTTGGATTCGATGACAGTCACTTTTTTATGATCGATATTTTCATAATATCCGCTTGTGCGGATATACTGCGCGTCAAAATCGGGATGAGGCGAAAGGGTGATGCTTTTCGCCGTAGCTAAAATAACCCCGTATTCGGCTTCGGTCATTTCCGCTTCCAATTCCACTTCTACCCGCTGGCCGAAGACCGGAATAAAATCCAGCGGCGGTGTGTGACCCGGATCGAACCAAATGCGTTCAAAAGTGTCGGAATCCGCGGTGATGAGAGAGCAGATGCGTTCGTCCTCAAATACGTCGTTCACCAGCGCGGTGAAGATCAACGGATTTGCGGCGCCGGTGACCGCAAATTCCCCGTAAGCCTCGCCGAAAGCCGTATATTCATTTTCGGGATTATCGCTTTCATATGAATAGAACCCGAGGATACGGTATTGCCCCGGTTCGAGATAATCGGTATAGGGGAGGATATCATAAGTGATTTCCTGCTCGGCACCGGATGCCAGCCCATAGTCGAGGACGGGAGAATCCGGTCCGTTTTCAAGAGGGATTGCTTCCCAGCTGCCCCCAGACAGTTTTTCAAGACGGAACCCCGCGCCAATTATAATATCAAACGCATTGTTGTTGCGCCATACCGCCGTAATCGTCTTCACGTTTTTGGGATAAGTTTCCTTTTGCGGCATGATCTGAACCGGCGGTATAGGGTCCTCCGGCCCCGGATTTACCGGCCCCGCCGAACCGAACGAAATCATAAACAGCCCCGCCAGCAATGCCACCGCCGCCGCCACCGCGGCGATCTCGGCGATCCACCGCCGCCCGCTCCGGGTTTTTAAATCCTCAGTCCTTTCTTCCGGAGGGGCTGGGAACCGCAGAAACTCCTGCCGGCGGGTAAGCGGCAGGGTTACCGGCGTCTCCTCCAAAACCGCGGTTTTGATCTGTTCCTCAGGGTAGAGTTTATCAGATAACATCTGCTTATAAAAATCATGTTCGTTCATAATGAAACCATCCTTTCCGGCTGATTGCCATAATTCAGCATTAAGAATTCAGCATTAAGAATTTTTCGCGCATCATCCGCTGGGTCCGGTAGAGCCGGCTCTTCACCGTCGATTCCGGCAGCGCCAGCTCCCGGCCGATCTGCTCTAAGGTCATGTCATGCAGATAAAACAGCACAAAGCAGCGGGAGATATCGGCGGGCAGCGACAGGATCTCCTGCCAGAGCTGTTCGAGCAGCTGGGCGTTTTCCACCATCTCCCGGAAATCCGCGCCGGTTTCCGGGGCCAGCTCGATCTCCTCATCCGGTTCCGGCCGGGCCGACTGCCGTTTCCGGTACCGGGACAATTCATGCCGGCAGCTTTTGAACAGATAAGCCCGGACATCCTTGATGTTTTTCCCTTTTTTGGAAAGCTGCTGGAAAAAGCTTAGATACACGCTCTGGACGATATCCGCGGCGTCATGGAAATCGCCGCACCGGGACGAGACGAACCGGGTCATCACCGGAAAAGTCTCGGTGTAAACCTGCTCGAAATATGCCCGTACTCCGCCGCTATCCATCGCTTCACCGCCTTGAAATAATACCAGTATTACGCCCCTCATCACGGTAGAGGCAAAAAAACAGAAATAGTTTCATAGGGAGTAAAAAAAATTAAACGAGGCACGTCATGTCCGCCGCGCCCCGTAATCATTAGACTTCTTGCAAAACCTCCGGTTTTGTTTGGGCAAGTGTTGGAAACACTTGCCCAGCAGAACTCACTTTGTGAGTTCTGCAAGAAGTCTATTTTATTCCCAAAACCCAACATCCATCCCCGCCGCGTCCCGCCAGAACGTCTTATATGCCTCCGCCGTCTCGGCCATAAACCGCTCCACCAATTCCGGCGGGAAGGCCGCCGACGGCCGGTCGCCGGGCTGTTCCCGGTGCCAGCGGCCGTTGCGGTCGATCAATCCCGCCACCGCGCCGCCGTCCGCACCGGCCAGCACCGGCAGCGCCGAACAGTCATAGTCGTCCATCCTCCGCCAGAGCGGGTCGGCCCACGGCAGCCGGCGGAACAGCAGGGCGCTGACCAAACTGATTTCGGCCCGGTAGGGGACAAACCAGTCGGCGCGGTCCTCTATGTATTGCAGCAGATGGGTCCGGTCCCAGCACATATCGAGATAGAGATGAAAAATCACGCCCTGGGCATAGATGTCAAGCGGTCCGGCTGTTGAAGCCATCCGCCGCAGCTCCGCTTCCCGCCGCGCCAGCGGCAGATCCCGCAGATGGGTATGGTCTTTTTCATAGTGGCCGGTGACGGCGTCCGGCGCGATATTGCCGATATAAAAAAGCGTATCCGCCCGCGGCATCAACAGCCGGGCGGCCGCCAGATGTACCATCAGCGCCGGCATCGGATCCGCTCCCCTCTCATATCCTGTGGTTTTGTTTTCGCGAAAACTAAGAATCTTCTAATCTGCTTCCGGCGTGATAAAATTTAAAAATATCACATCGCAATCGGTTTTGAACTGGTACTCATATTTTTGCAGCGTCCGCCCGTCCTCAAGCAGCGGATTCAAAAACCCGGCGAACCGCTGCGCGTTATTGATCAGCAGCTGCGCCGAGGCGTATTTGTCGGGGGCGAACCGCAGCTCGACAAAGGAGGTTCCGGCGTTCAGATGACCGGCGATGATGGCGGCGATCTCGGTTTCGTCAAAGGTGTCGAGATACAGCCCGCTTCGGCGGTAGTAATCGGCGTCCCCGGCGGTAGCGGTGCCGACGCCGATGTTTTCGGCGTCGATGGTATGGCTGCGCCGGATTAGTTCGGTGGTCAGGTTGAAATAGGCATGGTTGATCTGTCCGCTGTCGGGGTCGTTCCAGGTGGAATCAAGATGGTAGCTGCGGCCGTCTATTGTGACCATATTCCACATATGCGCCTCGGCGCCGGTCCGGTATCCGTTGACCAATGTACAGGGGATCCCCGCGTCGTGCAGCAGCAGCTGCATCGCCCGGGAATATCCTTCGCAGACCGCCGACCCGTCCACGAGGGCGCCGTACGCGGTGAAAGCCGCGGGCCGCAGACGGTAGGGGGCTTCACCGCCGGCGGTATCGCCGTCATACCGGCAGCGGGCGGCCAGCCAGTCGTGGAGCCACAGCTCCCGTTCAAATTGATCCCCCGCCGGCAGCCCCTCCCGGGCTTCGGCCAAAATCGCGTCGAGCCGTCCGGCGGCGGCTTCCCGTTCCGGAAAATTCATAGTGAAAACAAGACAGAAGATATTATAATATTCCAGACCGTCGGATTCGCGGTACCCTTCATAGGAATAGGTGTTGCCGATATAGAAAAACTGCGGATTGTCGGTGGTGAACGCGAGAAAGAGCATCTTCAGCTCCTCGCCGGTACTGAGGGCGTGGGGCAGATCGACTCTGACCCCGAGATAATTGCCGCTGGGGCCTTCGGCATCGGTGTCGGTGATGGATACATTCTCATCCTCGCGGCACTCCCGTACAGCGCTGTACAGCGCGGCATAGCAGCCGCGCAGCCGGCTGTTCAGCCGGTTATAGCACCAGCGGGAGACAAATTCGGCGGAATAATCGACAGCGG
>WRDE01000062.1 GCA_009783605.1 Oscillospiraceae bacterium | reverse complement strand
TTGTTTTTCCAAAGCTCGTCGCCGTCGCCCAGCTCGATATAGGTAAATCCGTCCTGATAATACTGGGTGAGCGCGCCGGAATACAGGGTCGAATTGACCGCGAAATCGTCGGCCCAGCTGCCGTCCCCCCGATGGATATCGCTCATCAGCACGATACAGGTTCTGTCATCAAACTCAACCCGCTCGGATGCGGCGAACAATTTGTCTAATTTGTGATTGACCGACATGGAATTGAAAACCTCCCGTAAAAAGTAATACCATACTATGCCGACAAATGAAATTGGGTGCTCTAAAAGCGCGTGTTTGTAAAAAATTTATGAAATCGTAAAAAACCTCTTGCAATTTCCAAAATATGTATTACAATAGCTTCTGGCACTCATGCAGGGCGAGTGCTAACTCTAATCCAAAAGAGTTGGCAAACGGCCCGCAATAAAAAAACGCGGTTCATCTGAAACCGCGAAAAATGGGAGGAAAAACGTATGAAGATCAAACCGTTGGCCGATCGCGTGGTCATCCGGATGACCGAGGCCGAGGAAACCACCAAGAGCGGTATCATCCTGGCCGGCGCCGCCAAGGAAAAACCGGTGGTCGCCGAAATCATCGCCGTGGGACCCGGCGGCGTCGTCGAAGGCAAGGAAGTCACCATGTATGTCAGCGTAGGCGACAAGGTACTCATCAGCAAATACTCCGGCACCGAGGTCAAATTGGACGGCGAGGAATACACCATCGTCCGTCAGAACGACATACTGGCGGTCGTAGTCTAACAGCACAAACGCCGCGGCGTTTGTGGTACGCAGCCGCGCCAGGGTGCGTACCGGCACAAATTTTAATTCATTGAAATCAAAGAAAGGATCTAATCACAAAATGGCTAAACAAATTTTATTCGGCGAGGACGCGCGCAAGGCGCTGCAGTCGGGGGTGGACCAGCTCGCCGGCACCGTCAAGATCACCCTTGGTCCCCGGGGCCGCAATGTGGTGTTAGACAAAAAGTTCGGCGCGCCGATGATCACCAACGACGGCGTCACCATCGCCAAGGAGATCGAGTTAGACGACCCGTTTGAGAACATGGGCGCCCAGTTGGTCAAGGAGGTCGCCACCAAAACCAACGACGTGGCCGGCGACGGTACCACCACCGCCACGTTACTGGCCCAGGCGCTGATCCGCGAAGGCATGAAAAACGTCGCCGCCGGCGCCAACCCCCTCGGCATCAAGCGCGGCATCCAGTCGGCTGTCGACGCCGCTGTCGCCGAAATCGTCAAGAATTCCAAAAAAGTCTCCGGCAGCGACGACATCGCCTCCGCCGCCACGATATCGGCCGACGACGCCGAAATCGGCAAGCTGATTGCCGAAGCGATGGATAAGGTTTCCGCCGACGGCGTCATCACGGTCGAGGAGTCCAAGACCGCCGACACCTATTCCGAGGTGGTCGAGGGTATGCAGTTCGACCGCGGCTACATCACCCCCTATATGGTCACCGATACCGAGAAGATGGAAGCCGTCATCGACGACGCGCTGATCCTCATCACCGACAAGAAGATCAGCAACGTGCAGGATATCCTGCCGCTGTTGGAGCAGATCCTGCAGGCCGGCCGCAAGCTGCTGATCATCGCCGAGGACATCGAGGGCGAGGCCCTCTCGACCCTGATCCTCAACAAGCTGCGCGGTACCTTCACCTGCATCGCCGTCAAGGCCCCCGGTTTCGGTGACCGCCGCAAGGATATGCTGCGGGATATCGCCACCCTGACCGGCGGCCAGGTGATCACCGAGGAGCTGGGGTTAGAGCTGAAATCCGCCACCGTCGAGATGCTGGGCCGCGCCCGTCAGGTCAAGATCCAGAAGGAAAACACCATCATCGTCGACGGCCGGGGCGAGAGCGAGGAGATCAAGGGCCGCGTCGCCCAGATCCGCGCCCAGATCGAGACCACCACCTCGGATTTTGACCGCGAGAAGCTGCAGGAACGGTTGGCCAAACTGAGCGGCGGCGTCGCCGTCATCAAGGTCGGCGCGGCCACCGAGGTCGAGATGAAAGAGAAAAAGATGCGGATCGAGGACGCGCTGGCAGCCACCAGAGCGGCGGTCGAGGAAGGCCTCGTAGCCGGCGGCGGCGTGGCGCTGTTAGGCGCCGCCAAGGTGCTGGGAGCCATGCTGGCGAAAGCCGAGGGCGACGAGAAAACCGGTATCCGGATCGTCGCCAAGGCGCTGGAGGAGCCGCTGCGCCAGATCGCCGAAAACTCCGGATTGGAAGGCTCGGTCATCGTCGACAAGATCGTCACCGCCAACAAGCTCAACTACGGCTTCGACTTCGCCAAAGAGGAATACGTGGACATGTTCGCGGCCGGCATCGTCGACCCGACCAAGGTAGCCCGCTGCGCGCTGCAAAACGCCTCCTCGGTAGCCGGCATGGTGCTGACCACCGAATCGTTGGTCACCGACAAAAAGGAACCGGCAGCGCCGGCTCCCGCAATGCCGGGCGGCGGGATGGACGGGATGTATTAATTAACAATTAACGGTTAACAATTAACAATTAAACCAGCCCCCGGAGGACGATGTGTTCCGGGGGCTGTTGCCCTGGGGGTTGTTGATTTTGAGTTGCATTTTCAAAAATATCGTATATAATATAAATGATATATACACCAACATACTTTTTAGGAGATGACGACGATGATCAATAATATTCCCGCTCCGAAAATCAGTAAGGGGTTTACCATTGACGATATTCATAAAATCCGTGAGTGGCATTATGAAAAGATGAAAGATGCGACTGCGGATGAACGTCGGAAGGAAGCGGAGGAGAATATACGGTGGTTCCGCAAACGGATGAAAGAGAGTGCCGAGGATATCGCCGCTATCAAACAGGCGCGGACGGAATACGACCGGAGCGAAACGGTATCGGACAGCGATATCAATTGGAATTAACAGAATAACCAAAAGCCAGCCCCCGGAATTGCGGTTCCGGGGGTTGGTTTTTGGTTATATAGGCATTACTCTTCCTTCGCATACCCCAGCAAAACCTCGCAGACATCGATCATGCCGTTCAGCTTTTCGGTTTTCTCATTTTTCAGTCGTTCGGTGATATCGTTGAGCGCGAAAACCGCAAATGTGTGGGTATCCCGCAGCAGATAATCAGCCGGCACCTCAAGGGCTTTGGCAATCCGTGTGAAGGTATCCAAGCTCGGGAATTTGACGCTGCGCTCGATTTCGCTTAGATAATTATTTGAGATATCCACCATCTCGGCAAGCTGAAAAGATGCCAAATTCTTTTGAATACGGTATGCCTTAATTCTATCGCCAAGCATAATTCTCATTCCTTATCATAAGCTCATAGCGTGTTTTTCCCGCTATGAGCATTATAAAATAAAGTCAGCGTATTCAGCACAAACTATTAGTGATATAAGTTCGCTGTTCGCACGAATTATTTTTTGCGCTCACATATTTCGACAAAAAAATAACGCTAATTGCGATAATATATCACCAAAAGCGTTATAGTTATGGAGGACAAAACATGCAAACAGTCGGTATCGTAAAACAATTGGACCACCTTGGCCGGTTGGTTATCCCAATGGAATTCAGAAAGATTTTGGACATCCACCCGCAGACGCCGCTCGAAATTTCGGTATCGGACGACGGCGTTTTGATCAAAAAACACAGCGCCCTCTGCCCGATATGCGGAAACGGCGGGGACCTGATCGCCACAGGCAACACAAAAATATGCCCCCAATGCCGTGACCGCATCAAAGAGGGAAGGCTCTAATACTACTCATCTGATGCAGGAAATATTTCCAGGAAGAACAAATGTTTGACAGGCACAAAAAAATGTGCTATACTCCGTTTATCTATAGAACACGGAGCAAAAAACAAATGGACAACCAAGACAAACAAACCATCCGCTGTTCGGTCCGGAACTTGGTCGAATTCGTGCTCGCCTGCGGCGACATTGACTACCGGTTCAAGGACATGGGGGCGCTGTATGAGGGGAGCCGTGCCCACCGCAGGATACAGCGGTCGATGGGCAGCGGCTATGCCGCCGAGGTCCCGCTGTCGTGGAGCGTCGACCGGGAGGGGTATCGGTTGGAGATTGAGGGCCGGGCCGACGGCATCTATGAGGATGACGGGCTGTTGGTGATCGACGAGATCAAATCCACCACCCTGACCTTTGACCGGCTGCAACGGCAGGCATTGGTCCATTACGGCCAGGCGATGTGCTACGCGTATATCTACTGCGCGTCACTGGCGATTCCGCCAGAATCGCTATCGGTCCAGCTGACCTATTTTCAACTCGAAACTGAGGAGATAAAACGCCAGCGCAAGGAGATCACCTTTACAGAGCTGGAGGATTTTTTCGACGACATCATCGACCGATACTGCCGCTGGTTAGACTGGGCCGACCAACACCGCCGGCAGCGCAACGCGGCGGCCCAGTCGATGGCGTTCCCGTATCCCGCCTACCGCGGCGGGCAGCGGGAGATGGCGGCCGCCGTGTTCAGGACGGTCCGGGACGCCGGCAAACTGTTTGTACAGGCCCCCACCGGTATCGGGAAAACCGTCTCGGCCCTGTTTCCGGCAGTCAAGGCGATGGGGTGCGGACACGGAGAAAAGCTGTTTTACTTTACAGCGAAAACCATCACCCGGCAGGTAGCCGAGGAGGGGCTGGCCGCCATGCGGAAAGCCGGCGCGGAATTTCTGGCGGTAACCCTGACGGCGAAGGATAAGATCTGCCCCAACCGGCGCAGAATCTGCGATCCCGATCATTGCGAACGCGCCCGCGGGCACTATGACCGGGTCCAGGACGCGGTCTGGGAGCTGTTGGCCGAGCATCAGGCGGTGACCCGTGAGGCGGCGGAGCGGGTGGCCGAAACCCACCGCGTCTGCCCCTATGAAATGGCGTTGGATGCGGCGCTCTGGGCCGACGGGGTGATCGGCGACTACAACTACCTGTTCGACCCGCGGGTATATCTCCGCCGTTTTTTTGACAATGGCGGCGATTATCTCTTTTTGATCGACGAGGCGCACAACCTGCCCGACCGGCTGCGGGAGATGCACTCCGCCTCGGTCGGCAAACAGGCGTTTTCACAGATAAAACGCGGATTAAAGGGCCGCGAACCGGTGGTTCAGCTGTTAAAAAAGTCCGCCGCCGCCGTCAATCAATGGTTTCTCGACACCTGCCGGGAATATCAAAACCGGGACATGCCGCTCGGCAGCGTGCCGGAGGAGTTGGAAATACTGCTGACCCTCTTCCGGGACAGCGCCTCCGCATGGCTATCGGAAAAACCCGGTTTGCCCGCCGATAATGCGGCGGGCCAGCCGTTGGAGGAGATCATATTAGATGCCTTTTTTGAGACGCTGTATTTTCTTCAGGTGCGGGAATCCTATGCGGAACGGGAGGGTGAATACGCGGTGTTATTGGAAAACGAAGGCGGCCCGCGGCTGACCCTGTTTTGTATCGATCCCCGGGAAAAGGCCGCGGCGTCGCTGGCCAAAGGCCGGGCGGCGGTGATGTTTTCGGCGACGCTGAACCCGCCCGAATACTACCGGCAGATATTGGGCGGCGACCGGGACGACCCGGTGCTGGCGTTGCCGTCGCCCTTCGCCCGGGAAAACCTGACCCGGATCACCCATTACGGCATCTCCACCAAATATACCGACCGGGAAGCCAGCTACGGCGCCGTCGCTGAAGCGATCGCGGTGACCGCCGGCGCCCGCCGCGGCAACTATATGGTGTTTTTCCCGTCCTTTGACTACCTGCGGCGGGTGGGGGAGCTCTTCGCCCTGCGTTATCCGGAAATAACAGTCATCACCCAGCGCGGCGGCATGGAGGAATCGGCGCGGGAACAATTCCTCGCGGCGTTTGATCCGGCGAATACCGAAACTTTGGTGGGATTCTGCGTGATGGGCGGCATCTTCTCGGAGGGGATCGACCTGCGGGGCGACCGGCTGACCGGCAGCATAATCGTCGGAGTCGGCCTGCCGAAGCTCTCGATGCGGGGCGACAGCATCCGGAATTACTACAACGAGCTGAACAACTGCGGCTATGAATACGCCTATATATACCCCGGCTACAACAAGGTGATGCAGGCGGTAGGCCGGGTGATCCGCGGCGAACAGGACACCGGCACCGCGGTGCTGATCGACAGCCGCTTCGCCAATGAACCCTACCTCTCCCTGACCCCGGAACACTGGCAGCCGATGGGGTTTGTGGGAAGCAATGAGGAGCTATTCGGGGCTTGTGCGGCTGCGGCCGCGACGGCGCCTGTTCGTTGAGGCTGTTGGGTGCGAAAACTTATTGGTTTTATCCGATGTGTTAAAGCGTAATACAAAAATATGTTCTCCTCTTTGCGCGGCAAAAACAGTTCGCAAACTCTTTTGCGCGGCAAAGAACGGAGAACATATTTCTTGTGTATGTGCTGGTTAGCGTTCCTCCCGATAATAATTCACCCCCAGCGCTGCCGGCTGGGCGCCTCTTTTGCTGCGGATTGAGGCGGCGAGCAGTACTGCTGCGGTGATCAGGAAGGGGAGCATCTGATAGAATTCGTTGGGGACGGCGGACAGCCAGCCGAGGATGACCGGGAATTCCCGGGCGAGGTTGCCCTTCCACGCCTGAAGCGTCATCAGCAGCCCGAAAAAGAAAGCGCCGAAGACAGCCCGGCCGGGATTCCACCGGGCGAAGATAACCAATGCCACCGAAATCCAGCCGATACCGTTGGTCCAGAATTCGTTCCATTCGCCGGCGTTGATCACCAATCCGAGATAAAATCCGCCGAAACCGGTGATACCGCCGCCGAGGATGATGTTGATATACCGTTTCCGCGCCACACTGACCCCGCAGGCGTCGGCGGCGGCAGGGTTTTCCCCGACGGCGGCGGTGCGCAGCCCGGCATGGGACCGGCGCAGATAGAGCCAACCGAGTACGGCGACCGCCGCGGCGATATAGACGAATATATTGTGGGAAAACAGCAGCTTTCCCACCCACGGGATATCCCGCAGCCCCGGAATGCCCTTATCCAATGACCAGCTCTGCAGCGAGGGGGAGTCGGCCAGCGCCGGAAAGGTTTTGCCCTTTTTCAGCGTGTTGCCGATAAAAACCGTCAGCCCCAGCCCGAAGGTGGTCAGCGCCAGACCGGTGACATTCTGGTTGGCCTGCAGCGTAACCGTGATAAAGGCGTATATCAGCGCCCCCAGCGCCGCCGAGAAAAAGGCGGCCAGCAACCCCACCAACAGCGAATCGGCGGCGCATCCGGCCAGATAGCCGCCGATAGCCCCCATCGCCATCATCCCCTCGACGCCCAGATTCAGGCAGCCGGATTTTTCGCTGAGGATCTCGCCGGTAGTGCCGAACAACAGCGGCGTACCGGCCCGGATACTGTAAAATAAAAATCCGATAATCGTGTCCATCAACAGGCTCCTTTTTAAGCACTCTAAGCTCTAAGTCCTAAAATCTAAGCTCTAAACCCTACCCCCGCCGCGGCCTTACCAACTTATACCGGGTGAAGAAATCGGCGGCCAGTACCGTGAACAGGATGATGGCCTGCAGGATATTGGAGGCGGCGGAGGAGATATTGTAGGTGATCTCGGCCACTAACGCGCCCTTTTCCAGAATACCGAGCAGCAGAGTGGTGAACAGAATGCCGATCGGGTCCAGCCGCGAGAGCCACACCACGATGATACCGGTCCACCCGACGTCGTGGGAGATGCCCTCGCTCAGGGTACGGGAGGTGGCGGCGCCGGACAGCTGCAACATACCGGCGGCGCCGGCGATGGCCGAGCTGATCATCATGGTGCGCAGCACCACCCAGCCCACCGGCATACCGGCATAAGCGGCGGTTTTCCGGCTCTCGCCGACCACCGCGATCTCATATCCCTGCTTGGTCTTTTTGAAATACAGAAAGACCAATACCACTAACACAAGCGCGATGATGACCGAAATATCCATCTGTACCTTGCCGATTTTCACCGTGTAGAGCCAGCCGTTTTGCGGAAGCTGCCGGAAATCCGGCCGGAGCGGTTCGCCGGTGGGGGAGAAGACCCGGAAAAACATGGTGTTTTTCAGATAACTGAGGATATAAAACGCGATATAGTTGAGCATCAGCGTCATCAGCGTCTCGTTGGTGCCGAATTTGACCTTGGCCGCCGCCGGGATCAGCCCCATCAGCGCGCCGCCTGCCGCGCCGGCAATCAGCATCAGCAGCAGCACCGCCCATTGCTGCAGCTTGTCCCCGACAAGCAGACCGGCGGTATTGGCGCAGATGGCGCCGGCGATAAACTGGCCGTTGGCGCCGATGTTCCAGAATTTCATCTTGAAAGCGACCGCCAGCCCGAGCGAAGTGATCAGCAGCGGGGTGACGATACGGATCAGCCCCTGTATATAGATGCTGCTCTCAAAACAGCCGGTCAGGATCTTGCCGTAATACGCCAGTGGATTCACCCCGTTGGAGGCGATAAACAGCCCCCCGGCGACCAGCGCCGCCAAAATCACCCCGAGATAGCAGAGCACGGTGCCCCAGAGCGGCAGCTCCGCCCGTTTGGCCACATGAAAGGGCGGAGTACGATGTTTGATAGTTTTCTTTTTTACCGATCCGGACGCCGGCACAGCGGTTGCCTGCGGGGACGGGCTCTGTTCGGTCACGGGTACCGGCAGATCATCGCCGCCATCAGCCGCAGACAGCTGTTCTTCCTTATGCCCCACAGGCTCCGCGGAACCCACAGGCTCCGCGGAGCCCACAGGTTCCGTGGAACCTGCAGTCATCAGCAGCCCCAGCTGCTCTTTGGTGGCTTCGCCGGCATCCACGATACCGGTGACCCGGCCGTGGCAGAGCACCATGATCCGGTCGCACAGCTCCAGCATCACGTCCAGATCCTCGCCGATATAGAGGATACCGACCCCGTTTTGCTTCTGGCGGTTGAGGATGTTATAGATGGTATAGGCGGAATTGATGTCCAATCCCCGGGCGGGATAGGCGGTGATGATCAGATGGGGATCGTTTTCGATCTCCCGGCCGACCAGCACCTTCTGGACATTGCCGCCCGAGAGCC
>WRDE01000061.1 GCA_009783605.1 Oscillospiraceae bacterium | reverse complement strand
TAAGAAAAAACAAGGTTTTTTACGCCTCTGTAGCTCAGTCGGTAGAGCAGTGGACTGAAAATCCACGTGTCGTTGGTTCGATTCCGACCGGAGGCACCAATTTAATTGATAATTGAAAATTGATAATTTTCGTTATCTGCGGCTTTAGCTCATCTGGTAGAGCGCCACCTTGCCAAGGTGGAGGTAGCGAGTTCGAGCCTCGTAAGCCGCTCCAAAAACCGGAGACGTCTACTGTTGTTAGGCGTCTCCGTGTGGCATAAACCCAAGAGCAATTTCCCCCGCACCCGCATACACTGTAAATGCGTGAGTTAACCGTTCTCTATCACAATGTGTTAAAACGCTCACAAACACCGCCGAACATCTGATTCATTCAACAAACCTTAAAAGCGGCGTTTGTAAATTTGTGAGTCTATGGCGCCATAGCCAAGCGGTAAGGCATGGGTCTGCAAAACCCTGATTCCCCGGTTCAAATCCGGGTGGCGCCTTTAACATGAAATCCCCTAAACCCCATCTACAATACATCGTATCCGCGGACACCATATGGTGTCCGCGGATACGATGTATAATTATGCATTGTGAATTATGAATTATTTATACAGCGCTCCATACGCCGCGCAGGCCCGGTAATCCGCGCCCTCGGCGTCCCTTGTGCCGAAGGCCGCCCAGGCGTGCGGCCGGAACAGCGCCTCGTCCGACAGGTTGTGCAGTGATACCGGAATCCGCAGCATCGAGGCCAGCGTGACCAGATCGGCGCCCACATGCCCATAGCAGAACGCGCCGTGGTTGGCGCCCCAGTTGGCCATTACGTCGTACACCGTCTCGCAGCCGGAGGTGCCGGTGCGCGGGGCGAACCAAGTGGTCGGCCAGGTGCGGTCGGTGCGCTCGTCCAGCGCCTTATGTACTTCCTGCGGCAGCGTAACGGTGTACCCTTCGGCGAACTGCAGCACCGGTCCGACGCCGGCCACTAAATTCAGCCTTACCATCGTCACCGGCATCTCGTAATCGGTGCGGAAGTGGGACGAAAAACCGCCGCCCCGGAAATATTCGGCGTTGGCCGCCGGCCAGTCGATCGCGTTCATCACCGCGTCGATATCCGCGTCGGTCATCTCCCACCATCTTTTGATCCCGTTGCTGCCGTCGGCCATCTTGGCCGCGCCGCAGCCGTCTAACGCCGCCGCGCCGGAGTTGATCAGGTGGATGATGCCGTCGGCGGCTTTGCCGGTCATGGTGTAGCCGGTTACCCGCTTGACCGCGTCGGGGCTCCAGTAGGTGCGCACATCGGCGAACACCGACGCGGTGCCGGTCAGCAGCTTGGTGAACAGCATCGCCATCCCGTTCAGCCCGTCGTTCTCGGTGGCCACCACCATCGGCTCCTTTTTGCCGTTCCAGTCGAAGGAGGAACACAGCACCGCTTCGGCGAAGTCGCCGTTCGGCAGCCAGTCGGTCCATTGCCGCTGGCCCTGGAACCCGCCGGCGATGCCGTTGCGCCCCAGCGCCTCCTCATGCCAGCCCAGCTCGGCCAGCTTGGGGTTGCCGTTGATGATATCCCGCATGATCATCGCCGCCTTGGTGACGAAATCCCATTCGGATTCTTTTGGGGATACGGTGCGGGATTTTTTGATGATTTCCGGCAGGTCCTTGCCGGCATTGACGTCCATCCCGGCCTTGCAATGCTCGGCCACCCATTTGCGGGCGACGGCGTATTCCGCCGGGTCGTAAATTTCCAGCGTGATCCGGCGCAGGATCTCGGTCATGTCGACGAATTCCGCCCGGATGCCGAAATAGTCCTGCAAAAATTTCATGTCGCAATAGGAGCCCATAATCCCCATCGACACGCTGCCGAGGTTGACATAGGCGCGGTTTTTCATCGCGCCGACCGCCACAGCGCAGCGGGCAAACCGCAGCAGCTTGTCCGACACGTCGGCCGGAATCGAGGTATCTCCGGCATCCTGCACATCATGGCCGTAGATCGCAAAGGCCGGCAGGCCGCGCTGGGCATGGGCCGACATCACCGCCGCGAGATACACCGCGCCGGGGCGTTCGGTGCCGTTGAAGCCCCAGACCGCTTTGACGGTCAGCGGATCGAGGTCCATCGTCTCGGAGCCGTAGCACCAGCAGGGGGTCACGGTCAGGGTGGCGGTCACGTTCTCCTTGGCGAACAGCGCCGCCGCCCGGGCCGCCTCCTCGCCGCCGCCGATGGTGGGGGCAATGATGCACTGCACCGGCGTACCGTCGGCGTAGAACACATTGGCCTCGATCAGCGCTTTGGCGGATTGCGCCATCGCCATGGTCTGGGCCTCAAGGGATTCGCGGACGCCGCCCCAGCGCCCGTCAATGGTCGGCCGGATGCCGATTTTTGGGTAGGTTTTCATGGTAATTTCTCCTTTATAGTTACAGGTTTTTAGTTGCAAGTTACAAGGATTTCATTCTACCGGCAGATAAAATTTTCTGTCCATCATTCTTTTTCCTTTTTCCGATTTTAACCAGTCAACCGCTTTACGCACGTCACCGTCCTCTTCCGCATCGGCACGTATTACGATGTAGCTCTCGTTGATATAGGGATATGTATCAAATAGGATACTATTTCCCGAAGGTGTTACACCGTTTATATCGACCAATTTTACGTTTCTATAACGATATGTTTCCGCTAAGCGATACATTTCTTCTATATAATAATAAGTGGTATAACCAATTGCACCTTTTGAATTATCGTATGAAGCTATACTTATAGTTTCCACCAATTTATGCATACTTTCTATTCTATAATCCATCGGAGCTTCTGCCATTTCTATTCCATCCATGATCAGCCTCCGCATCATAGCCTGTGAACCGGAATCCTCGTTGCGCTGGAACGCTTTGATTTCCATATCCAGCCCGCCCAATACCTGCCAATTTGTAACTTTATTTTGATAAATCAATTTTATTTCCGCATCCGTCAGATTTTCGACAGGATTTTCTTTGTTGACGATAAAACATAAAGCATCCCGTCTGAGGGGTATATATTCCAATTCAATGCCGGATTGGTCGATCTTTTTCTGGGTTTCTGTATCCGCTTTGCTCACCAATAACAAATCGGCTTTCCCCTCAATAAGATTGATATAGGACTGAGACGACTTTGCGAAATTCACCAATTTTTCAGCTTCTTCCGGTTCGATTCCGTAATATTCATAATAAAAACCAACCGCCAGCGGAATATTCGCCGTCGCGCCGTCCAACCGGATATAGGGCGAAGAATTTGTTTTCCCGCAGCCGTTCAAGCCAAAAACCGTTATGAAAATGATTGCCATAACAAGTAAAACGCCGTATTTATGTTTATTCATGTTATTCAACCCCCTTGGTATTGCATCTGTTTCTATTCTCGCTAATAAACTGATAAGAATCAATTGAAGAGCGAATCCGCAGATTCGCGCGGTCCCCGCGCCACAACACTAATCCGATTTTATCAATATTCGAGCGGGGGTCACGCTCCCGTAAACCTTCTCGCCGCCTTCATCAGCCACCGCATCCAAAACGGCTCCATCTTCCGGCGGACAACCTTCAGTGTCTCGGCTACTTTTATCCCCTGCGGGCAGTGTTTTTCGCACTTTTTACAGCCGTTGCATCTTGACGCGCCGCCGAATTGGCCGCCGGTGATGCCGTTGCTCATGGCGTAGCGTTTCAGGCCGGTGATCCTGCCGATGGCGTAATTGATGTTCCAGGCCGAAAAGCAGGCGGGGATGTTGACGCCGCGGGGGCAGGGCATACAGTAGTTGCAGCCGGTGCAGCGCACCTTTTCGGTCTCCCGGAACACTTCGGCGACCCGGTCGAACACACCTTTTTGCTCATCGCTCAGGCACCCCGCCGGAGACGCGGCGGCATTGGCCGCGTTGGCCTCTAAAACCGGCATGCTTTGCATCCCCGACAGCACGCAGGTCACCTTGGGCTGGTCCCACAGCCATTTGAACGCCCAGTCGGCGGGGGTAAGCGCGGGCCCGGTTCCGCCGGCCTTGGCAAACAGCTCTACCGCTTTTTTCGGCAGATTGACCGCCAGCTGGCCGCCGAGGAGCGGCTCCATGATGATGACCGGCAGCCCTTTTTCGGCGGCGGCCCGCAGCCCCGCCGCGCCGGCCTGATAGTGCTCGTCCCGGTAATTGTATTGGATCATGCAGAAATCCCAGTCATATACGTCCAACAATTCGATAAACGCGTTCTGGCTGCCGTGGAAGGAAAAACCCACCCGGCGGATCTGGCCGGCCGCCTTTTTTTCGGCCAGAAAGTCCAGAATCCCCAGCCCGCAGAGCCGCTCCCATTGGGTGGCGTCCACCAGCATATGCATAAAATAATAATCAATATACTCCGTCCGCAGCCGTTCTAACTGGCGGGCGAAATATTTCTCAAAATCGCTCTCTTTTTTACAGTAGAGCAGCGGCAATTTGGTGGCCAGATTGATTTTGTCCCGCAAGCCGTGTTTTTCAATGATCCGGCCGAGGGTTTCCTCGCTGTTGCGATAGATATAGGCGGTGTCGAAAAAGTTGATCCCCAACTTTACCGCCCGCAGGATCAGCTGTTCGGTCGCGGCAAAATCCGGAAACCGCATCCCCCCGAACCCGAGAACCGAAAGGTTATCTCTATATTGCATGGAAACCCCGCTTTATTAATTCATAATGCATAATTATGCACACCGAGGGTTCAATCTGTTCATTAAGTATACCTTATTATTTTCCCGCCCGCAGATCCTTCACCGTCTTCTTCTCGACCGTCAGGCAGCAGAATTCGCGTTCGCCGCCTTCGCCGGTGGGGCTTTGGGCTTCTACGCCGGCTTTGACGGTGGCGTCTACCGGCAGCCAGCAGAGCCTTACCATGTCGAATTTCTCGCCGTCTAACGAGTAGTGGACGGCGAAATTGTTACCGACCCGGGCCATCTGCAGCCAGACGGTATCGCCTTCTATGTTGCAGCCGTTGGCGTCGTCCGACAGGCCGTTTGTCACCACGGTAACCACCGCGGTGGTGCCGAAATCCGACTTTTCGAAGGCGCCCTTGAACCAGACGTTCTCGTCCTTGATCACCATCAGACAGGCGGCGTCGTAGTTGGTCAGAAAATTCGGTTTCACCCGCACCCGCATCACGAAATCGCCCTCGATCTCGGTGTACAGCACCGGCGCGTCCACGATGGGCGGTATAAATTCGCCGTTTACGGGAACAGGGTTGTTGAAATACTCGCTTTTCGGCGGCGCGTAAATGCTGAACGCCTCCCCGTCAACAGTCAGCCGGCTCTCGTTGAGCCAATGGAATTTTGTGATGTCCATGATGTTTTCCCCCTTTTTATTAATGCATAATGCATAATGCATAATAAGCGGCAGCCATAATTATGCATTATGAATTGTGCATTATGAATTCGCTAACCTCTCCCAGCAGCCGCTCGATATCCTCAATATGTACGTCGCCGATATTGCCGATGCGGAAGGTGTCGGCTTTGGATACCTTGCCGGGGTAGATGACGAAGCCGCGGGATTTCAGGTGTGTATAGAATTCGTTAAAGGTAAAGCCGCAGTTTTCCGGATACAGGAACGCGGTGATGATCGGGGAATGATTTTCCGGGGCCAGCAGCGTGCGGAAGCCCAGCGCCGCCATGCCGGCGACCAAACGTTTTTGGTTTTTGGCATACCGGATGTGGCGGGCGGCGGGGCCTTCGGCCTTCAGCTCCTCCACCGCCTGGCAGAACGCCCGCACCACATGGGTGGGCGAGGTGTAGCGCCATTTCCCGCCGCCGTTTTCCATCGCCGCCCACTGGCCATAGAGATCCAACGACAGGCTCCGGGCGTTGCCGCGACAGGCTTCCAGCGCCTCCCGCCGGGCCAGAATAAACCCGAATCCGGGGACGCCCTGGATACATTTGTTGGCGCTGCTGATCATAAAATCGATTCCCAGTTCCGCCAGATCGAAGGGGACGCCGCAAAAGCTGCTCATCGCGTCGACGATATATGTTTTTTGGTGTTTTTTAACGATTTTTCCGATGGCGGCGATGTCGTTCAGCATCCCGGTGGTGGTCTCGCAGTGCACCACCGCCAGATGGGTGATATCGGGATTTTCGGCCAAATTCCGGTCCAGCAGCGCCAGATCCACCGGCCCGACCTCGCCGCTGTCCTGCACCAACAGATTGATCCCCAGCACCCGGGCCATCTCGGCGATCCGGTCGCCGTAGGCGCCGTTGGCGATCACCAACAGCCGCCCGTCCCGCGGCACCGCGCTGCCGACCGCGCTCTCGACACAAAAAGTCCCCGACCCCTGCATCAGCGTCGCGGTATATTCCTCCGCCCTGGCCGTGGCGAACCCCACCAGATCGGCGCGGAGCCGCTGGATAATATCGTTATAATCCCGGTCCCAGGTACACCAGTCCCGCAGCAACGCCGCCCGGACGGTTTTGGTGGTGGATAGCGGCCCGGGCGTCAGCAGTAAGTACGGGTTATCGGGAATGGCGTCGAGCAGGGGGGGGGGGAATTCCATGATGAGGTCCTCCGGATCGGGGCTCGTGCGGCTAAAGCCGCGACGTCGCCTGTTCGTTGATCGTAATGGGCGTAAACAAGAGGAAGCCTGTGGTCGACCGGCGCACAAGCGCTTTTGTTTTCCAAGGTATTATACCACACTCCGGGCGGGGGGGAAAGATGTATATTGGATTTTTAATGAAATTTTTATTTTTTGTGCGGTATCATATAGCAGCAAGGGCGAACACAGTTCGCCCCCACAGTTCCTCACTCCTAATTCCTCACTGAAAAAACACCAGCCGCCCGATCTCGGCCATCACGGTATCCATATTTGCTCCGCCCTCGCCTTCCCGGTAAAAAAACACCGCGCCGCCGGAGGGGTCCCAGCCGTTCATCGCGTCCTGAGCGGCCCGGTAGCAGCTTTCGGCTACCGGTTTGTCGAACCGGCCGTCGCCGATGCTGGCGAAGGCGCCCCGCTGGTAGACGATGCCGCCGGCCGTGTCGGGGAAGGAGGGATGCCGCATCCGGTTGAGCACCACCGCGCCCACCGCCACCTGCGCGGCATACGGCTCGCTTTTGGCTTCGGCCGAGATCAGCCGTGCCAGCAGATTGAATTCGTTCCGGCTGTACCGGGACGCGCCGGCGTCATACAGGCCCATCGCTTTGAGGGTAGCCGCCCCGGCGATACCGTCCGCCGCCAGCCCGTTTTTACGCTGGAAGGCCAGAACGGCGGATTTGGTCTGCTGGCCATAGACGCCGTCCGCCGTCCCGAGATAATACCCCCAGTTCCGCAGCCGGTTCTGGATCAACCGCACCTCCCCGCCGGAGGACCCGGATTTTGACAGCGTCTGCGACGAATCAGCGCCGCGCGAAAGACCGCACAATACGGTCAGCAGCAGACAAAAGAAAAAGACAACGGTCCGCCGCCATGTCATTGTATTGCGGCGGGATGTTCCGGATAGATACATGTGGATCAGTCCCTTTTAGTGATTAGTGGATAGTGGATAGTGATTAGTGATTAGTTTCTCCGGTTGGCAGAAAATTATTTCAAAAATTACAGAACAAAAATAAAAAATCTGTCACCCGCGAGCTTGTGAAAAACTTTTGCAAAAAGGCCCTTCGCTTCTCACTGAATGACAGATTTATTTTGTTGTTTCAACTAATCACTAATCACTATCCACTAATCACTATCCAACATATCCGGGCGTCTTTCCGCGGTTCGCAGGATTGATTGTTCGCGGCGCCATTTGCGGATATTTTGGTGGTGGCCGGACAGCAGTATCTCCGGTACCGGCCGGTCCTCCCACACGGCCGGGCGGGTATATTGGGGATATTCTAACAACCCGGAAAAATGGCTCTCATCGGTGAAGCATTCCGCCTCCGAGAGCACCCCCGGCACCAATCTGGCCACGCAGTCCAACAGTACCAGCGCCGGCAGCTCGCCGCCGGTCAGCACATAATCGCCGATCGAGATCTGCTCGTCCACCAACGCTTCGAGTACCCGCTCGTCCACCCCTTCATAATGGCCGCAGAGCACCGCTATCCGCGGCAGCGCCGCCAGCTCCCGCGCCCGCCGCTGGGTCAGCACCGCGCCCTGGGGCGACATATAGATAAAATGCGGCCGCTCCCCCGCGGCGTCACATACCGCCCGGAAGCAGTCGGCGATCGGCTGGGCGTTCATAATCAGCCCCTGCCCGCCGCCATAGGGGTAGTCGTCCACCTGCTTCTGCTTGTTGAGTGTGTACTCCCGGATCTGGTGGGTGTATACCGCCAGCGCGCCTTTTTTCTGCGCCCGCCCGAGGATACTCTCATCCATCACCGCCCGGCACATGTCGGGGAACAGGGTTAAGATGTCAACTCTTAAAAGTGGAGAGTTGAGAGTTGAAAGTTGAGAGTCGAGTTGTTCGTTCATATGATTATTCCTTTTTAGTGACGAGTGACGAGTGATTAGTGATTAGTGGATAGAACTTCTAATCACTAATCACTATCCACTAATCACTACTCAAGCATTCCCCTAATCGGCCGGATCCGCATTATACCGTTTTCTATATCCGTTTCAATAATCACCGGCGGGATGGCCGGGATCAGTACCTCCCGGGCGCCCATCAGCAGGTGGTAGACGTCGTTGGCGCCGGTGGCGGATACATCGGTCAGCGTGCCGTATTCCTCCCCCGAATCGGCGTCAAATACCGTCATCCCGATCAGATCGCAGATAAAATGGCTGCCCTCCGGCAGTTTCAGATCGTCCCGGTGGAGATACAGCATTTTGTCCCGCAGCGCGGCGGCGGCCTGGACCGTGGTGACACCCGGAATCTTCACCAGCGCCAGATTTTTATGGGTCCGGGAACGCACGGACACCGGCTGTTCCCCGTTCTGGTCCCAATACAGGGTTTTCAGCGTGGTAAACAGCGCGGCCGAGTCGCACCAGGGCTGCACCCGCAGCTCCCCGTGGACGCCATGCGTGCCGACAATCCGGCCGGCCTCAAGATAAACGTTTTTCGGCATGTGTTGTAATATTCCTCCTGAATTTTAATCAATCGCCGCAATAACTCCTCACTCCTAATTCCTACTCCCGGTACCACTTCTCCTGCGCCGTGAACAGCCGCGCGTATTCGCCGCCCCGGGCCAGCAATTGGCTGTGGGCCCCCACCTC
>WRDE01000060.1 GCA_009783605.1 Oscillospiraceae bacterium | reverse complement strand
GGAACAGGATGTCGTGGGGGCCGCCCTCGAACGACGGGTCGATCACGATCCGCTCCCACTTGTTGTTCACATTTCCGTTGGGTTTTAAAATGACAATCTCCCATTTTTCATTCGGGCCGGGATCCGCCTCGCCCACGCAGATTTCCACGGCGCCGTCCCCGTCGATGTCCCCGCTTCCCATGCCGACGTGGAAATGCCGGTTGGCGGCGATCACGCCCTTGGTCATGTTATCGGGCTTGTACCACACCAGGCTGCCGCTGCCGGATACCATCTCCAGCAGGCCGTCCCCGTCGATATCCGCCAGAATAAACGCCGAGCGGTGTTCGCCGGTTTTGGGATATTTCAATATATAGTTCTGCTGCAGCTTGGTGGTGGCGAGATATTCGGTCAGCGCCTTCTGGATCTCCTCCTGTTCCCCCGAAGGCAGCGGCGGCCGCATCCGCGTCTCAATGTCTATCCCAAAGGAGGAACACCCGGAAAACGCAACGATTATAATGACACACAGCAGCAACGAAAAAGCACGTTTCACCAGAAAACCTCCTTTTTGGTAGTGAGTAGTGGATAGTGATTAGTGATTAGATGTTCTATCCACTAATCACTAACCACTAATCACTAATCACTATTCCCTACTGCCTCATATATCAGCTCATATCCGCTCTTTTCGCCGTAATACACCCAGATATCCTCCCGGTTATTTATATTGACCCGGCAGTAATTACTGTCCCACGGTTTCAAGAGTCCGCAGTCAATTTCGATCGACAGATCGGCGGCGGTCAGGGATTTGACCGAAGCGGCCGGCCCGATTACCTTCACCTGCATCGCCGAAGTGACCAAATTCGCGGTGTAATTCTCCGGCTGGTTGATAAATCTGACGACGGCGTTATGCTCCGGCAGGCTGAAATCTAAGTTGATGGTTTTTTCCTGATAGCCCTTCATCTCCAACCTGACGGTCACATCATAAATATCATCCAATACCCGTATCCCCTCCGGGATATCCAATGTGATGTTTCTGGCTATATCGTCCATCCCGATCCGGTCGAAATCCAACTTGCCGATATACCTGATTCCGCCGGCATAGGTGTTGATTTGGTTCATCTCTCCCCGTATCCGCACACTTTTCGGCTCGATTTTCACAAAATCCGGATTTTCCTTCTGCTTCGGCGGCATATGCTCGGTATCGTAGATGAAAAAGACCTCCTGGACCAAATCTATCGGGATATTCACCGTCACCATCCGGTTCAGCGGATCGGGGATCTCCTCCATAACGCAGTGATCTAATATCAATTCTCCGCCCTGGGCATCCAGCGCCACCAACTTCGCGTCAAAATCGGTCTTCCTTGTGGAGATTTTTTTCTCCCCGTCGATCCGGGCTTCCACCCCGTTGATCCGGCTGATCACCGCCTGGGGGCCGGAGATGGTCACCGCCTGCTCCGGCAGCACCGCCGTATCAATAACCGGGGTGCCGGGAAAGGCGTTCTCCACCCCCTCCACCTCAACATCGGTGATATCCACCATGACGGGGAACACCTTTCGCTCAAAATAATCGCAGAAAACCCTCACCTGCTTGGGGGTCATATTCATAATATCGCAATTCGGCGCGCCGACCGCCAGACTGGCGCTCAGCGACAGGGTATTGAATCCCGTGTCGATCAGCCGGATCTCGGCTTTCACAATGATATCATCGCTGGTGATCCCCGAAATAGCCGATACCGGCCCTTCCACCGTGACGCTGACCGGAAATTCAAAATCCCCGAATATCCGTCTTTTATAAAAGCTCTCAATATACGCGCCGTCCACCGTGACGGTGGTGCTGATGGTCTTTTGGGTGGTGTTGCTCATCCCGGTGATAATGACATACCAGATGGTGACCGCCATCACTAAGGAGAAGATCATGATCACCTTGGTATTATGCAGCATCGCGTTCAGCGACCATTTCCGTTTCATTGTATATCTTTTCCTTTCCGGACCCGCCGCTTCTTCTTTTTTGTCTCTTCCGGTATTCCGGGTTCGCCGTTCTTGCGTTTGCGCCGGCGCTTGCGGTCCGGCTGGCTTGTCCCTTCATACAGGATACCGTGCTCCAGCGCCACCCGCAGCGCCTCCATACTGAACCGCCGTTTCAGCTCCCCTCCCGACGCCAGCGAGATGATACCGCTCTCCTCCGAGATCGCCACCACCATCGCGTCGGAATTCTCGCTCATCCCCAGCGCCGCCCGGTGCCGGGTCCCCAGCGACTGGTGCAGCTGCAGTTCCGACAGCGGCAGGATACAGCCGGCGGCATAGATCCTGCCGTCCCGGATGATCATCGCCCCGTCATGCAACGGCGCGTTGTTGAAAAATATATTGGCCACCAACGCCGAGGTGACGGCGGCGTCAAGTACCGTGCCGGTATTGGCGATCTCCCCCAGCTTGGTCTCCCGCTCAATGACGATCAGCGCCCCCATCCTCTGGTTCTGCAGCGTCTCTACCGCGCCGCAGACCGCCGCGATGCAGTTCTGCCAGATCTTCTCCCGGTTCTCAGGGCTGTCCGAGATATTGAACAGCCCCCGCCCGATCCGGGAATGGCCGGCATGCTCCAACGCCCGGCGGATCTCCGGCTGGAAGATGATCACCAGCACTAACAGCCCGTTGTCGAACACCGTTTTCAACAGGAAATACAGCGCTTTCAGATCCAACAGGGAGGGCGACGCCACCAAGAAGCAGACCGCCAGTATCACGATCCCCTTGATCAGCTGCTCAGCTCGGGAATCCCGCACCAATTTGACTAAGCTGTAGATGGCAAAAGCCACTAACAGGATATCCAATACATTCGGGAGGATATCAATGGAACCGAAAAATGTCACCAAATAGCTCCATATCGACGAGAAGAATTCTCCCATGATGCCTCCTCCTTGTTAGAGTTTTGAGTTCTTTTCATTATAGTTTAACACTTTTACCCGCTCTTTGCAACGGTTTTTGCGGCTATGCCGCGGATTATTTCATAAACTTTCTGGTAATCCTCCGGTACGGTAAAGATTGACGGGGAAAACCGGACGGTGCCGGTTTGGATTGTGCCGTAATGCCGGTGGGCCAGCGGGGCGCAGTGCAGCCCGGCGCGAACCGCTATGCCATGCCGGTCCAGCTCCGCCGCCACCGTTTCAGCGGCCTGTCCGGCAATATTCAGCGACAGTACCGCCGCCGAAGCCCCGTATGCCGGTTCACCGGTATAGATACTCACCCCGGGGACGCCCCGCATCATCCGGTAAAATTCCGCCAGCTGCCGCATCTTCCGCCGCCCGGCCTGCTCGCCCTGTTCGCTCACCCAGCGCAGGCCCGCCCGCAGCCCGCAGATACCGGCGGTATTCAGGGTGCCGGCTTCCAGCCGTTCCGGCAGCTCCTCCGGCTGGTCCGGCGCCAGTGAATTGACGCCGGTGCCGCCCTCGGTCAGCGGCGGCAGCAGCTTTCCGGCGGAGCCACAGAGCAGCATCCCGGTGCCGGCGGGGCCATACAGGCCTTTATGGCCGGGCACACAGAGAAAATCGATGCCTGTCCGCCCCATATCAATTGGCAGCATCCCGGCCGTCTGGGCGCCGTCCACCACCATCAGCAGCCCCGACCGGCGGGCCAGATCGGCCAGATCGGCGATCGGCAGCACGGTACCGAAAGCGTTGGACGCGTGGGTGCAGACAATGGCGCGGGTCTCCGGGGTGATCATCCGCTCAAAATTCCGGACCGTCGCCGGATCGTCGCCGGGGACTACCCGGGCAATATCATACCGGGGCGCGCCGGGCGACAGCGCGTGCAGCGGCCGCAGCACCGAATTGTGCTCCATATCCGATATCACCGCCCGGCCGCCGTCTCTGAGAATCCCCTTGATGGCGATGTTCAGCGCCGCCGTGCAGTTGGCGGTAAAGACCACGCCGGCCGGGTCCGGCAGCGAAAAAAACGCGGCGGCAGCCTCCCGGCACCGGTAGACCTCCCGGGCGGCCGCCATCGCCATCCGATGCCCGCTCCGCCCGGGATTGGCGCCATACAGCACCATCGCCTCAGCCACCGCCCGCCGCACATCATACGGCTTCGGCCAGGTCGTGGCCGCGTTGTCAAGATAGATCAATTGGTTACCTCCTTTCTTATGAGTGGCGAGTGGCGAGTGACGAGTGGTTAGTGACGAGTGGCGAGTCGTTGGAACAAAATTGGTGATTTTTAGGTGGAATGACTATATAACTTGCCATTAACTGCTCGCCACTCGCCACTAACCACTCGTCACTCCTTATTCGCCATTCCTAACTTTTATCTCCGCCGCCTTAAGCAGCCGTAACGCTTTTTCCTGGATCTGTTCGGGGGTTTCCTGCCCCAATCCGATACTGCCGGTGATGGTGATATGATAGCCGCAGCCGGAGCTGCCGCCCGGGTCGGACACCCGGCCCACCGCCGTCCGGATACCGTTCTGCCGCAGTAATGTCTGCGCCCGCATGGCGTTGGTCACCGATGAGACGTTCAGTGTTATCGGTTCCATTGTTTTTCACCTCCCGATTTTGTCATGATGGTTTATAGTATGCGGGGATGGACAGGTTGGCTACAGGTAGTGAATAGTAAATAGTGATTAGTGATTAGTGGATAGAAAAAACATCCGGCGGGGTTATCCGTCGGATGTTTCCAGTTATCCACTAATCACTAATCACTGTTCACTAATCACTGAGTTTTGCGCGGAAACACATCTATCTTTCCCACCAGATACTGCAAAATCAGGCGGGCGTCGTTGATGGTGGCGCTGCCGCTGCCGTCTACGTCGGCCATATCCAATTGTTCCGCGGTCAGAATCGTCTTGTCTGTCAGATACTGCAGCAACAGCCGGGCGTCGCCCACCCCGATTTCGCCGCTGCCGCTGACACTGCCGAGTTGCATTTCGAGCAGGGTGTACTCCTTAAAGCCATTTTCCAGCAGAAATATATGGATATAGGTGCCGGCATAACAGTTTATCTGCCGGTCGCGGCCGTAAGAGTAAGCTATCCCCCTTCCGCCTGCGGTCACACTGCCGCCTATGGTCAGAGTCTTCAGCGCGCTATTGCGCTCGAACGCCCAGTCATTAATTTCCGTTACACTGCTGGGAACGGTATAGGACGTCCCGGGTTTGCCATCGGGATAATATATCAAAACCGATTTATCCTTGTTATAGAGGACGCCGTTTATATCGGAATAGGTTTGGTTATCCGGATCCACGGAAATTTTCTTCACATTTTCGCACGAAATAAACGCGTATTCGTCGATATGGGTCACGCTGGCGGGGATTACGATAGCCTGCAAACGAAAGCAACTGCGGAATATCGCATATTCGATCGTTTCCACCCCGTTTTGAATCGTTATTTCTTCCAGCCCGTAACAATGCTCGAACGCGCCTTCCCCGATCTTTTTTACACTTTCGGGGACAATGATATTCTTGAGCGTTTTACTCTGGGAAAACGCGTAAGCATGAATCTCCTGAACGCTGTCCGGAATGGTCACCGATTCTAACCAACAGTTGGCAAACGCGTTGTCCATAATATCTGTCACGCCATCCGGAATACTATAGGACTTTCCCGTTTTCGCCGCCGGATAATGGATCAAAGCGGTTTTCCCCTTGTTGAACAACACCCCGTCAATACCGGTATACGATTTGTTCTCCGCGTTCACATGGATGGCGCTCAAACATTCGTTGCCCCTGAAAACCTCCTGGCCGATATACATAACATTTTTCGGGATCGTTATATTCTTGAGTTTATAACAGCCGGCAAACGCACAATCGCCGATATATTTTATACTGTCAGGCAGTGCGATCCCCGCGAGGCGGTAGTTTCCCCAAGCCGTGTATGCGGCGAACGCGTATGACGCGATCCCGATTATCCCGTCCGGCAGGGTCAGTACGGTATTGTCCGGCATAGAGCCTTTATATCTGTACAAAACCTTCCCCAATACCACCAGTCCGTCCGGCTGGTCAGCATACCATTTTGTGCTGTCAAATGCCGATTGACCGAAATCGATAACTCCATCCGGAACCGTGATGTTTTCTAAATTCCTGCACATTCTGAAAGCGTCGTATCCAATGGTTTCTAACCTGTCCGGCAGAACAATACCGGTGAGGTTTTCACATCGCCAGAAAGCGCCTTCCCGGATAACGGTCACCCCCTCCGGAACAATATAGGGCGAATCCGCTCTGCCGGGCGGGAAGCAGATCAATGTCGTCTCCGCTTTGTCAAACAATACGCCGTCAAGATCGGAAAATGCCGTGTTATCCGGGTCCACATAGAAATTTTCTAAGCTGACACATTCATCAAATATCCCATAGGGATATCCGTATATCGACCCGATTTCGATCACGCTCTTGGGGATAGTTATTGCGGAAAGATTCGCACAGCCGGCGAAAGCCCGTCCCTCGATGGACAGCACACTGTCGGGGATCTCAACAGTCAAAAGGGAGACGCAGTCTGAGAATGTACAGTCTTCGATAACGGTCACGCCATAGGGAATTTTCACGGTCAACAGCGCTTTGCAATTTGCGAACGCGCTGTTTCCGATACTGGTCACGCTGTCGGGGATGTTGATCGCCGGCAGCGCTTCGCACCCGGCAAACGCGCCGCTGCCAATGATTGTCAACCCCTCGGGAAGGTTGATTTCTACAAGCGAAACGCACTCCGAAAACGCGCCGTAGCCGATCTCGGTAACGCTGTCCGGCAGCGTTACCCGCTCCAACGCGCGGCAGTTCTGTAATCCGCCTGTAATTTTTTCCACACCCTCCGGGATCACCACCGATCTGAGGGTCATATTGGGAAAATACTCATAGTCGATAATATCGATGAATGCATCCCAGCCGATTTCGGTGATCCCCAGCTCCGCCGGGATCACTAAGTCCTCCTCCTCTCCGGTATATTTCACCAATACCGTGCCCTTTAACCGATAGTCGCCGACCTGTGTCAATTCGGGTTCTTCGTCGGCCGCCGCAGCCGTAAGATACCCTGCCGCCAGAGCCAGCAGCACCGACAGGGTCAGCAGCATGACATACATGCGCTTAAACATAATTTTTCAGACCTTTCTTAATTTTTTGGGGGGATACCCCCGGCTTTTTATCGCCTCTGTTAATAGAAACTGTTTCCCGGAGCATAAGGTGACACGTTTTTCAAAATTTTTTTTGATCGGCAATGCCTGCCGGGGATATCCCGTGTCGCAGATGCCAGTATAAGGGTTGAGACTCCATAAGCAGAAACCGCGGATCCAGTCGATATCGTCTGTTCTGTTTTCAGTATATATCGAAAATCAATAATAATCAAGTTACAGTTTTGTTATATTTTCAATAAAAAATCCACACCGCTCAAATACTCACGGTATGGACTTCATGTTATCTCATCTTTCGCAAGCCCCGATTCTCTCCACCCTCATCACCACCGCCGTCACGTCGTCCTCCCGCTGCTGCTGCTTTCTGGCGATGGTTACGATCTCCTCCGCCAGCTCATCTAAGTTCTGCTTGTCCGGATCGTATTTCGCCAGCCGTTCCTCAACCCAGCCGGTGCCGTTGACGATGACCCCGTCGCTCATCATCAGCACCAGGTCGCCGTCGGCCAATACGTCGGTGTACCGCTCGAACCGGATATCCCGCAATATCCCCACCGGCAGCGAGGAGCGGTCGATCCGGGAGATCCGCCCGCCGGAATACAGCAGCGACAGCGCCGCGCCGGCTTTCAGGCTCTCGATCCGCCCGCCGAACAGGTCGACCGCTATCACGTCCAGAGTCGACAGGCTCTCGTCGCCGGATTTGACCAAAAACGCGGCGTTGACCATCCGCAGCACCGCGTCGGCGCTGAACCCGGCCTGGAATAACCGCACTGTAAGTGCGGCAGTCATCGCGCCGTCAACAGCCGCCCGGCCGCCGCAGCCCATCCCGTCGGCCAGCACCGCCGTGGTGCGCCCGCCGTGGTCGGTGAACACCTCCACCGCGTCGCCGCAGAGCTTTTCGCCGGAGCAGCTCTTTTGCGCCTTCCCCACCGATACCTTATAGTTGGGCCGTTCCCGCAGGGTGATCCGACCGGCGCTCTGGCGCCGGCCGTCATCCTCCAACCGGTTGACGGCCGGTTTGCCGAAGGACCGGCCGCAGGCGTCCTCTACCTGCCGGCGCCATTCGGTTTCATCCAACCGCGGACGCTGCGCGGTTCCGGTGACGATCTCCACCGTCATCCGTCCGTTTTTGCCGATCAGACAGATCACCTCTCCCGCCGGCAGCTCATGCTGGGCGCAGACCTGCCGGACCCGGGCGGCGGCTTCCTCGTCCACCCGCTCGGCGGATGAAAACTCCTCCGCCAGTTCCTCCAACAGCCCGGCGGTGTTGCTGAACTGGTCGGCGGCCACCACCCGCAGCTCGGCGATCCGCCGCATGCCGCTCTCCTGGGCGAGGTATCCGGTATACCCGTGATTGATCCGCCGGATCAGATCGTCTAAATTTTCGCACTGCCGCGCCAGATGGCCGGATATGTCGATCCGGGTGATCTTCCCCTCCGCCCGCAGGATCCCCGACAGGTTGTTGAAGGCGTCCATCGTGTCCGACAGGGCGATCTCCCAGCAGAGGGCGCGTTTCGGGCAGTCGTAGCAGACCGCTTCGCTGGCCGCCCGGTAGATGCCGCCCAGATCCGGCGTGTTCAGGTTGGTCAGCCGGCGGGATACCTGATCCACCACCCCGGCCACCTCATCCATCGCTTTGGCCGCGAATTTCAGCCGCATCACCACATTGCGCCGCAGCCCCTCCACCGCCGGCTGCTCGGCCCCCCGCAGGAAAAATCCGTTGATCCGCCGGTCAAGCGCCGACGGCAGAATGATGAAGATGACGCCGGCGGCCAGCATCTCATAAATCCCTGCCACCACCGTCAGATCGGTACCGGTGCTGATGATGATAATGACGTTGGCCGCGAGGAACGCCGCCGCCGAAGCCACCCGCCCGAACCGGGAGAACAGCCCCGCCACCAACCCGCCGAAGGCGTAGGCCACCGCCAGATAGCTGTGCTCCGGCGAGGTCATCGCCAGCGCCACCCCGATCGTAACCCCGGCGATACAGCCGCCCTGCTCCCGCCCCGAGCGGGCCAGCAGCATGATCACCGCGCCGGCGGCTATCCGGCCCGGCGAGATACCGCTCCATTCAAATCCGGTCAGCGAGACCAGCCCCACCGCCGCCACCACGATCACCGACACCTGCTGCGCGAAGGTCAACGGCCCGATTCCGGCCGTGACCGGCAGCTCTG
>WRDE01000059.1 GCA_009783605.1 Oscillospiraceae bacterium | reverse complement strand
GGGCAACTGGGTTTGTTACAAAAACGTGGATGTTGTGGCGGCCATAGGCGGCGCCACCTTCCGGGCCGCCAAAGACGTCGGCACCATGACCATCGAGCTCCGGCTGGGCGGCCCTGACGGCCAGCTGCTGGCGGCCGCGGAGGTAAAGGGAACCCAGGACCACAATGACGGTGTAAAAGGGGATCAGGACTGGTGGACCTACTACACCTATGAGGCAACCTTCACCGGCGTCCTCCCCCTCGGGCGGCACGACATATACCTTGTTTTCAGCGGCAGTGTCAACCTCAGCTGGTTCTCACTAAACGCGGATACCACCGTCATCCCGACCGTGATATACGGCGATGTCAACGGCAGCGGCTCTGTCGATATCGGCGACGCCCGGATGGTGCTGCAGCATTTGGTCGGCAAGCTCACGCTGACACCGGAACAGCTGGCTGTCGCCAACGTCAGCGGCGGCGATCAACTGAGCATCTCCGACGCGCGGTTGATTTTGCAGTATCTGGTCGATAAAATTGATACGTTCCCGGCAGAAAAATAAAACAACCTGGATAAAAACTAAAAAAAGGAGAATCAGCATGAAACAGCGGTTTAAAAAGGCTCTCTGTCTGCTGACAATGTTCGTTATGTTTGGATCCATTCTTATACCTCCGGTAATGCCCACAGGTTCGGCAATCGAGGCGTCGGCCGCGGTCGGGGTGTACCGGAACGTGGCGCTGCGCCGGGCCGCATACCATTCCAGCGCGGCCAATTACAACGAGACCGGCCACTTAGTCACCGACGGGATTCTCTCGGTATCCGGCGCGGGTGAGAAGGTTGTGTTTTCGGCCCAGTGGCCGGATGCCGACAGCCCGAGCGTGGACGAGCGGCTGCCCAGCCTGTTTGACGGGAAGACAGACACCAAATATAACATCAGGCACAATACCGCCTGGATGCAGGTATTTCTGCCGGAATCCAGAGCCGAAAAAGGCGTCAAGTCCTACATCGTCGCCTCGGCCAACGACTCGCCCGACCGGGACCCCAGAAGCTGGCAATTGCAGGGCTCGAATAACGGGACAGGCTGGACGACGTTGGACACCCAGACCAATGTCGTGTGGAGCAGCCGTTATCAGGTCAGAACCTTTACGCTGAGCACGGCCGCGGCATATGCCTATTACCGGCTGAACATCACCGCCAACTATGGCGGGACCGGGGCCGACGGGCTGCCCCGTCTGCAGCTCTCGGAGTGGGATCTGCTGGATCCGGGCGGCAGCACCCTGCTGCGCGACGGCGGCATCCCCAGCTTTAACAGTGCCTGGGCAAGCGCAACGGCAGGGCAGGAATATATCTACATCGACCTGGGCGCCGACAGCGCGGTGGATAAGGTGACGCTGTATTGGGCGGATGAAAACTACGCGGCGGCATACGATATTCAGATATCCGGCGACGCCAAAAGCTGGACTACCGTCTATAGCAAAACAGGCGGCGGCGGGGATATTGAGACCTGTACCTTCCCGGAGAAGCAGGCGCGGTATGTCCGTCTGCTCTGTAAAAAGAGCAGCGCGGACGGCTATTGCCTGAGCGAGATGGAGGTCTGGGGCAGAAACGATTTGAGCTATGGGCTTGCGCCGCTGCCCGCCCCCCAAGCCGACGGCACCCAATACCTCACCGGCGGCAACTGGCGGGTCGAGCGGGTGTCTGAGACAAGCGCCGTCACCGGCGCGGCGCTGTCAACAGCCGGCTATGACGACAAAAGCTGGCTGCCGGCCACCGTGCCGGGCACCGTGCTGACCTCATATCTCCGGGCCGGCGCGATCCCCGACCCGAATATCGCCGACCAGCAGCTGCAGATATCCGACAGCTATTTTACCACCGACTTCTGGTACCGCAACGAGTTTACGATACCGGCCGGGCAGGCGGGCAAACGCACCTGGCTCAATTTCAACGCCATCAACTGGAAGGCCGACGTCTGGTTCAACGGCGTCAATCTCGGGAAAATCGAGGGCGCCTTTATCCGGGGCCGGTTCGATATCACCGCGCTGGCCAATTACGGCGGAGCCAACTATCTGGCCGTCTATATCCACGCCAACGACAACCCCGGGCCGGTGGATCTGAAGGACAAGGACAATCCGGGCAAGAACGGCGGCGTGCTGGGCCGCGACAACCCCACCATCCACGCCAGCATCGGCTGGAACTGGATCCCCACCATCCGCGGGCGCAACATCGGCATCTACGGGGACGTGTTCCTGAACTATTCCGGGAACGCCACCATCGTTGACCCCTGGACCGTCGTCGACTTCAATACCGCCAACATCAGCGCCGACAAAACCACGGTATCCACCGCCAGCGTCGCTGTTAAAGGCGCGGTGAAAAATACCGCGAACACCGCCCAGACCGTGTCGGTGTCCGGCGCCATCCAGCCCGGCAACATCCCGATCCCCGTCCAAAGTTATTCTGTGGCCGCCGGGCAGACATTAGATTTCAGCATCCCGGTGACCATGAGCAGTCCCAAACTCTGGTGGCCCAACACCTACGGCGATCAGTTTTTGTATACCGCCAATCTCGAGGTAAAAATCGGCGGGGCGGTGTCGGATGCCAAGAGCTTCAACTTCGGGGTGCGGAAATTCACCTATCAGACCACTAACCCGATGATTATTTCCTGCAACGGCAGCCGGATCGTCTGCAAGGGCGGCAACTGGGGGATGGACGACGCGAATCTGGCCGCCACCCCGGCGGATTACGACGTAAAAGTGCGGCTGCACGCCGAGGCGAATTTCGTGATGATCCGTAACTGGGTGGGGATGACCGGTAATAAGGCGTTCTATGACGCCTGCGACAAATACGGCCTCCTGATCTGGGACGATTTCTGGCTGGCTCACCCGGGCGACGGCCCCGACCCCGACGACCCCGCGATGTTTATCGCCAACGCCAAAGATAAGGTCAGCCGCAATCGCTATCACGCGTCGCTGGCTCTCTATTGCGGCCGCAACGAGGGCGACCCGCCGGCGGTATTGGACGCGGCGTTCCGGGAGATGACCCGGGATCTGGACGGAACGCGGCACTATATCCCCCACTCCGCTTCCGGCACGGTCAGCGGCTTCGGCCCTTACGCGTCGCAGGATCCTGCCTGGTATTTCAACGATACCGCCCTGACCATCCACAGCGAGCGCGGCTTCTCCAACGTACCGGCCTATGAGAGCTTATTAAAAATGCTGACCGACAAGTACGCCTGGCCGATCAACGACGTGTGGGGGCTGCATGACTTCTGCGGGCGGGGCACCCAGGGCGCCGACGCCTTTGAGAGCAAGATGCAGCGCTGGTACGGGCCTTACAAAAGCCTGAAGGAATTCGCCCGGATCGCGCAGATGGTGGATTACGAATGCCTGAAAGCCATGTTTGAGGCGGTGCCGCACAACGGCCGCCACGGGATGCTGATGTGGATGAGCATGTCGGCCTGGCCTTCGATGGTATATCAGATCCACGACTATTATTACGATACCAACGGCGGCTATTTCGGCATCCGGAAGGCCAACCAGCCGATCAACGCCTACTGGGCCAACACCACCCGGAACGGCGCGGACAAGAATATCTGGTTAGCCAACACCACCCCCCTTGCCCGGACCGGACTGAAGGTCATGCTGGGCATTTATGACATCAACGGAACACTGCTGCACAGCGATACCAAGACGCTGGATATCGCCGCCGATTCCACCAAGGTCGCCATGAGCATCCCGACGCTGAGCCATTCCGGTATCCGGTTCATCAAGACCGAGGTACGCGACAGCGCGGATAAGCTGATAGCGGATAATTTCTACTGGATGAACACCAAAGAAGCGCAGAATTACGCGGAGCTGATGTATATGCCCAAGGCCCAATTGGAGACCTCCCAGTCGGCGCTGGCCGACGTCAACGGCAACAAGCGCTATGCGGTAACCGTCAAAAACACGTCAAGCGTCCCGGCGCTGATGATCCGGCTCAAAACCCTTGACAGCGCGGGCCGCCAGATGCTTCCGGTGTATTATGACGACAACTACTTCTCGCTGATGCCGGGCGAATCCAAGGTGGTGACATTGGAGATCGACAGCCGGTTCTCATCCGGGACGCCGACCTTCGCGGTGGAGTGCTGGAACGCGGAGCAGCTGACAGTTCCCGCCCGGGAGCGGAAGGGGGTATCCTATACTTATCCGCGTACATATAACAAATGGATGGACGGCCTGCTGACCGGCAACGGCGAGATGGGCGCCATTGTGTTCGGCAACCCGCTGAATGATACGATTATCTACAACCATCGCCTGTTCAATCTGGCTGCCACCCGGCAGCGGTCGTTCAACACCATCAGCCAGCCCGACCTGAAACGGATCCGGGACGCCTGTATCGCCGAAAACTGGAAGTTGGCCAACGATCTGGCCTTCGACCTGAAAGGCTGGCAATCCGGCGGCGAGGGCAATAAGCATCCGGGCTTCGCGATGAATATCAAGACGCCGGCCGGCGGGCAGATCACCGATTACGCCCGCACCTGCGACTATACCACCGGCGAGATTTCCGTAAACTGGACCGACGGCCGGGGCGACTGGGCGCGGACCATGTTCATCTCCCGGAAGGACAACGTGGCGGTGCAGCGGCTCACAAAACCCTCGGGCGGCGGCAAATTAGACTGCGCGATAAAGCTCGAAATCACCCCCGAGATGGGGTTCCCGAACGGGACAACGCATACCAGCACCGCCACCCTCAAGAGCGCCACCGAGGCGATTCTGAACATACGGGTACTCTACGCCAGCCCGGCCGCCACCGGCAACGCGGGATATGAGAGCGTCACCCGGGTGGTCGCCCAGGGCGGCACGCTCAGTGTGGACGCGCAAGACGGTACCCTGACCGTGACCGGCGCCGATTCGGTGATACTGCTCACCCGGATGGATAAATATTACAAGGATTGCCAGACCGAATGGGCGAAGGAGACTATCCAAAAGGCGCTGGCGTCGGTGAGCGCCGATTACAACACGCTGATGGCGGGGCAGAAGGCCACCCACGGCGAGATTTTCAACCGGGTCACATTGGATCTGGGCGCATCCGACAAGGACCGCGCGCTGCCGAACGAGGTGCTGCTGAAACGCCAGCAGAGCCAAAGCGCGCCGAACCTCGCATTGTTTGAGCGGCTGTTCGACGCCGGGCGGTACCACTATCTCTGCGCCTCCGGCGACCTGGGCCCGCCCGACCTGCTGGGTATCTGGGCCGGCGACTGCAACGCGGGCTGGGGCGGCTTCTATCACCTTGACGCCAACCTCAACCTCCAGATTGCCGGCGGCATCTCGGGCAATATGCCGGAGACGATGGAGGGGTATTTCGGCCTGATGGAGGCCTGGCAGGAGGATTTCGCGACCAACGCCTCCAAGCTGTTGGGCTGCCGGGGCTTTATCGCCGCCGGCAATACGCCGGGCGCCACCACCGGGCTGCTGACGTCGGGGACCTACTATTATCCCTATCAATACGCAACAGCCGAAGTCCCCTGGCTGCTCTACCCCTTCTGGGAATATTATCAGACCACCGGCGACAAAGATTTCTTAGAAAACCGGCTGTATCCCTGGCTGAAGGGGATGGGTGAGCTATATGAGGATTTCTTGGTGGAGACCGACGCCAATGGCAAATATATTTTCGCCGGCTCGGTGTCGCCCGAAAACCAGCCCTCCGGCGTGCCGTACTCGTTAGTGAACAACGCCAGCTTCGATATCGCCGGCGCGAAATTCGCGCTGAATACCTTGGTCGAGGTCTGCGGCCTGCTGGGTAAGGAGCAGGGGGATAATGGCGGGGTGAAGCGCTGGCAGGCCATTATCGACAAGCTGCCGCCTTATTTAGTGAACAAAGACGGCGCCCTCTCGGAATATTCCTGGCCCAGCCTGAAAGACCGGGACGTTTACAGCCATCGCCATTCCAGCCATCTGCTGAACGTATGGCCCTTCCGGGAGATCACCCCCGAATCGGCTGACCAGGCGCTGTTCAGCGCGGCGCTGACCGCGTATAAGAAAAAGGACGCGGTGGGAACGGTAGACCGCGGGTCATCCTTTGGCGGCAACGGCCACGGGTCGGCTCATGCCGCCCTGATCGCGGCGACCTTAAAGGACGGGGAATCGGCGCTGCATAAGCTGCTGCGTTTTTCCAAAGAGGATTTCTACTATGACGGGCTGGGCACCTCCCATGACCGGCGGAACAACAACGAGCTGGGCACCTTCTGCACCGATATCGCCCACGTGTATCCGGCCATCGTGATCGAAATGCTGATGCAGAGCCACGATTATATCGACCTGCTGCCGGCCCTGCCCGCGGCATGGAGCGAGGGGGCCGTATCCGGGCTGCTGGCCCGCGGGAATTTTGAGGTCGGCATGGAATGGAACCAAAGGGTACTGCAGAAAGCGTCGGTAAAATCCCTGTCCGGCAATGCCTGCACCCTCAACTATCCGGGTTTGTCCGAGTGCAAGGTGACCAAGGCGAGCGACGGCCAGACGGTTTCATTTACCAAGACAGGCTTCGACACCATCACCTTCCCCACCCAGGCCGGGGAGACCTATCTGATCGCCCAGGCCGGGGAGAATGTAAAGTTTTCGGACCCGCGGGAATTCCTGCGCGCCAATGTGGATAACCTGCATTCCAGAACCGTGCTGAATGTGACCAAGGCGCCGGCTGAGATCGGCAATAACGGCGCGTATCTCGACAGCTTTATGGACGGCAGCTACGCCGCGGCGCTGGGTATGCGCAAAAACGATATCATCACCGCAATCAACGGCCAGCAGGTCACCGACACCGAAAAACTCCTGCAAATTTACGACGCTGTTCCAAACGGCGCGGCGGTGGCGCTCAGGATATGGCGGGAAAGCCGGTATATTGAGATCAAATTCACCAAAGCCGCCAGCGACAGCTATCTGCGGATGCCCGGCCAGATTGAGGCCGAAGCCTTTGACGGATTCAGCGGAACGGGGCTGAACATACAGGATTCCGGGACCGGCAAGTGTATCGGCAATATCAATCCCGGTTACTGGGTGCGCTACGACAATGTCTATTTCGGCAGTCCGCTGACCGCGATATACGCCAGCGCCGCCAAGGATACCGGCACCATGCAGATTATGGTGCGGTTGGACAGCGCCACGGCGGCCCCCATCGCCACGCTGGACATCAAGGGTACCCGGGAATGGAACAACGGGGTGCAGACCGCCAATGAGTGGCATACCTACTATGATTACATCGCGGCTGTCACCGGCGCCATACCCGAGGGGGTCCATGCCGTCTATCTCACCTTTACCGGCAGCGTCAATCTGGACTTTTTCGGCATGACCGGCGCGCAGACTGCTCTCCCGGATCCGCCCGCGGGGCTGACGGCGGTCAAAGCGTCTTCGCCGACCGCGCCCGACGGCAGGATAACCGGCGTGACCGCCGATATGGAATACCGCCCGGCCGGCGGCAGCACCTATACGGCCTGTACCGGAAATACCATCGCCGGACTGCTTCCCGGCACCTATCATGTCCGCTTTAAAGCGGCGGGCGGAGCACCCGCTTCGGCGGATACCGTGGTGACGGTGGAAGCCGCGGACGCGCCGGCGATACTGTACGGCGATATCGACGGCAAAAACGGCGTGACCATCACCGACGCGCGGCTGCTGCTGCAGCATTTGGTGGGAAAATATACCATTCCCGAGGACCGGATGGTATATGCCAAGGTCAACAACGGTGTGACGCTGACTGTCTCCGACGCGCGGCTGATTCTGCAGAAGCTGGTGGATAAAATTGATAAGTTCCCGGTTGAGAAATAGTTTGATACAAGGAGAATGCCTATGTCAAAGACCCGGATTTCCATTATCGGCGAAGACTTTTATATCAACGGGCAAAAAACCTATCCGGAAAGTCCGAAAAACGAGGTGCGCGGCCTGTTGATGAACGCCCGGTTTATCCAGGGCATATTCGACGCGCAGGACGGGCGGGAGCGGTTTAACCGGTACACGCGGATCTTCGATCCGGATCGGAATACCGATGATCTGATCGCGCAGCTGCCCGACTGGTACCGGTACGGCCTGCGGGCGTTCACTGTCGGGCTGCAGGGCGGCGGCGCGTGTTTTTCGTTTGACGACTGCGCCTGCTATATGAATAATCCCTTCAGCGAGGACGGGCTGTCGTTTGACGGGGCATATGCCGCGCGGTTAGACCGGCTGATCCGCGCCGCCGATGCGCTCGGAATGGCTGTGATTGTCAATTTCTTCTATTTCAAGCAAAATCCGCGGATAAAAGACGCGGCAGGGATCCTGAATGCGCTCAGGACCGGGCTGGATTTCCTGCTGGCGGGCGGGTACACCAATGTGCTGATCGATATCGCCAACGAGCACGACATCCGGGAGCGCGGGCTGCATGAAATCATCTCTACCGAAGAAGGGATGGCCACACTGATCCATATCGCCAAAGAGCACTGTCAGCGGCGGTTCCCAATATCCTGCAGCTTCTGCGGCGGCGCGGTGAAGAAGCAGGTGGCGCAGGCGGCGGATTTCATCCTGATCCACGGCAACGGCTGTTCGCGGCAGCAGTATTATACCACCGTCCGCCGGGCCCGGGAATGGGCGCCGGGCAAGCCGGTGGTCTGCAACGAGGATTCCCAGGCGCTCGGCAATATGGCCGCGTCGGTCCGGGCGCATGTGTCCTGGGGCTATTATAACAACGCCACCAAGCAGGAGCCGCCGACCGACTGGAGCGTCCGGGCCGGCGAGGACTTCTTTTTCGCCAACCGCATGGCGATGGAGCTGGGGCTTCCGCATGATGATATCCCGGCCGCGGAACAGGTATATCTGCAGGGGCTGGCGGCGGATGAAACGGTGGACGGCAAGCGCTGGATACGGGCAGCCAGCCTGTTCCCGGAACAGATCGACCGGGTGGATTTTTATCTTGACGGGCAGCCGGCTTACACCTGTTATGACGAGCCGTTTTCGTTCCGGTATGAATCGAACTGGTACATGGCCCCGCTGCACGACCGTGAATGGCGGCGGAAGATAAAAGCCGTCGTCCATAGGCGGGACGGCGGCGTGATAGAGCTGGCCGGAGAGAAAAAATGAGCGAATTCGTACATATTTCTCTGAATATCGTCCTGCCCCTGTTTATCCCGGTGGTTTTGGGATTTATCTGGGGCAGGATTGCCAAACCGGATATCGAACCGCTCAGCGCGCTGCAATTCTATATCCTGATACCGGCGCTGTTGTTCACCAAAGTGACCGAAGCCCGGCTGAGCGGTT